>PBKH01000003.1 GCA_002721375.1 Verrucomicrobiales bacterium | reverse complement strand
GGTCTGGAGTCTGGTAACTTGACTCCAGATGCTTGGCATCGCATTGCGATTGCCGTGAATATCGAGGAATTGTGGGGCAAGATTTATATCGACGGTCAACAGGTTGGAAGTGTTAGCGCGCCAGATGGCAGTCTTGATGGTCGTTGGTCACTCGACACCGCATTCGAGATGTTTGTCACTTTCTTCAATGATGACAACAACGAGTCGGAAGAGGTTTTCGTCAATAGCATCCAAGTCCGTTTTGAGAGTCTTAACTCGGGCCAAATCCTCGCACTAGGTGGCGCTGCTGCGGCTGGAGTGCCGGAGGATCTTCCACCTGTGCCTTCGTTTGTTGATCAATGGATCCCTGCCGGTAAATACGCCAAGTCCGACACAGAATTGAGTGCAGTGATCAACCCTGGCGATACGACCATTAGCAGTGATTCTGTTTCGTTGAAACTCAACGGTGAGGCGATTGCCAGTGATGTTACCAGTGAGGATGGCGTACTCACAGTAAAAGCATCTGGTACAGCGGCTTTGGTTAAAGGTCAAAAGTATGAGTTAGCTTTGAGTTACACTGATAGTGCTGCAGGTGAGCAAGCCCAATCCCGCAAATTTGAGGTGCCGGTCTACTTTGAGGATTTTGATAGTGTTGAGCTTGGTCCGCCGGTTGATGAGCTTGCTGTGGATACTGAGACTGCCTGGACTCGGACGGGTCCGGAAGGGTGGGTGGTGGATGCCTCCGGCGTGCCTGGAAATAGCGAGGATCATGTTGGTTATATCGCCGACGACGATGGAGATGATTATCCGGATAATGATGGGGTTACTGAGTGGGCCGGTTGGAGTTTTGCTGACTACAATTGGTGGGTGCAGGTGGCTGGTGATCAGTCGCGTTCCCAGTTCAGCCTTGCGAGAAATGTTGTCGCAGTGGCTGACCCAGACGAATGGGATGACAAGGCTCACGCCGACTCTGCGGCCAATGGCTGGTTCAAGACCTTCATGACTACGCCCGAGATTGATGTTTCTGGCATTGCGGCGGGGACGCTGTTTGCAAACTTTCACTCTAGCTGGCGTCCAGAGTTTGATAGCAACTACCATCAGGAAGGATATGTACTAGCTAGTTACGATGGTGCGGAGCCTGTTGAAATATTGACCTGGGTATCGGATCCAGGATCGGCGAACTACCATGACCACAACCAGAATGAGGTTGTGATACTGCCATTGAGCAATCCTGAGGGGGCGCAAAAGCTACAATTAACCTTTGGTATGCGTGAGGCTGGCAATGACTGGTGGTGGGCGATTGATAATCTCGTCATTAATGCGGGTGTTGTTCCTCCTCGTATTGTTACACAGCCGGTTGGAACTGAGATTAACGAGGGCGAGGGATTTGCGCTTTCGGTGGTTGCCGACGGAGGTCAGCCTCTTAACTATCAATGGGCAAAAGATGGTGTTGCGATTGATGGAGCTAACAGTGCTGAGTTTGCGATTGGTCAAGCGAGTGTGTCTGATGGCGGCAATTACAGCGTTACAGTGACTAATGAGGCTGGTGAGATTGCCAGTACTGTAGTTCCGGTCGCTGTACAGGCAAGTCTCGGTATCACCATCTGGAGTGAGAATTTTGATGGACTAGAGCTTGGTCCCAATGTGGACGAAGGTCTGGCTGGCGAGCAGGTTTGGACCAAGACTCCACCCGAGAGCTGGGTTCTCAATGATGAGGAAGTACCCGGTACATGGGCTTGGCAGGGGATTGATGATGAAGAGGGCTATCCCGAGAACGATGGTGTTACCGAGTGGGCTGGCTGGAGTTTTGCCGATGTAAAGTGGTGGAGCCAGACAGCCGGTGATCAGCAGCGTTCACAGTTCAAGAAGGCTGTAGGTGCAGTCCTCGTCGCGGATGGTGATGAGTGGGATGATTCAGCCCGCGAGGCAGGTATGCAGTCTACTTACCTTACCACCGAAGAGATTCCGCTTGATGGCATCATGGAAAACTCGGTTGTGTTACGTTTCCATTCCAGTTGGCGTCCGGATGCTTGTTGTGGCGGTAGTCAAAAGGCGGTTGTTGAGGTTTCTTTTGATGATGGGGATCCCGAGGAGGTTCTGCGCTGGGAATCTGATCAGGCGAGTGAATTTTACCACGACCACAGCACGAACGAGACTGTCAACCTGTCGATCAGTAATCCGGCCGGGGCGAAGGTGATGAAGCTGACCTTTAGCTATATCGACGCTACCAACAACTGGTGGTGGGCGATCGACAATATTATTGTTGCGGGTGAACCTCAGCCTATCTTTGCGGAGAACTTTGACAGTCTTGAGCTTGGACCTTTTGAGTCTTCAAGTGAATCGGGCGGCGATGGCACTGACTGGACCGCTGATACACCGACAGGCTGGGTAATGACCAGGGCTGACGATCATGGTCCAACGGCCGAAGGTGATGCGGTTACGGAGTTTGACGGTTGGACGTTTATGGACCCGGTTTCGTGGAATGCAACTGCGGGTCAGGATCGTGCTGAGTTTACCAAGGGCACAGGAGTGATCGCGGTAGGCGATTCGGATGAGTATGATGATCTTGCTGACGCCAAGTTTAACGCCTCGCTTTCCACCCCTGCGTTTAGTTTAGACGGCGTGGCTGCGGGTACAGCAATTCTTGTCTATGACTCCAGTTGGAGGCAGGAGCCGCAGAATGGTACCGTGTCAGTTTCATTTGATGGCGGCGATCCTATTACCCTGCTCACCCTTACCCCGGATACCCCAACCGCCTACAATGAGACAGTCACTTTGCCGCTTGGTAATCCGGATGGAGCCAAAAAGGCGGTGATCACTTGGGACCATCAGGGACACAACAACTGGTGGTGGGCGATTGACAATATCAAGGTCACCGTTGGCAAGGCGCCAGCCGGTATCGTGACCCAATTGACCAGTGTTGAGGCGACAGAGGGCGACGGCGTTAGTTTCAAGGTTGAAGCCAACGGCGACGAGCCGATCTTTTATAAGTGGTTCAAGGGTGACACGGAGATCGCCGGTGCCGATGGGCCGGTGCTTGAGTTGAGCAACGTTTCTGAGGCGGATACCGGTTCCTATACTGTAGAGGTCAGTAACTCGGCGGGTTCAGCTACCAGCAATGCGGCGCGTTTAGCCGTACTACTGAAGCCGGGCTCGACTTTGGTTTTTGCCGAGAACTTTGACAGCCTAGAATTGGGTCCGTTTGTCTCTGACAGCGAGTCCGGAGGCGACGGCACCGACTGGACAGCTACTGCTCCTGAAGGATGGGCATCAAATCAGGCCGATGACCACGGCCCGACTGCGGGCGGCGATGATGTGGTCGAGTTTGATGGCTGGACCTTTCTGGATCCTGTTTCTTGGAACGCTACAGCTGGTCAATCCCGTGGCGAGTTCACCAAGGGTACTGGAGTAGTGGCTGTGGGTGACTCAGACGAATATGATGACAAGGCTGATGCAAAGTTTAATGCTTCGCTTTCAACTCCGGCGATCAGCATTGCCGGTATCGATCCAGAGTCTCTCATCCTTAAATACGATTCCAGTTGGCGTAAAGAACCCCAGAGCGGCACTGTCAGCGTGGCGTACGACGGGGGTGATGCTGTCACTTTGGTTACGCTTACACCAGATACTCCGACCGGTTACAACGACACCGTGACGGTTAGGCTTAATAATCCCGAGGGTGCCTCTAGCATGGTTATCACTTGGGATCATCAAGGCCACAACAACTGGTGGTGGGCCATCGACAACATCGAGATTACCGGCGAATTGCAACCGCTATTTTCCGAGAACTTCGATAGTCTGGAACTAGGTCCATTTGTTTCCGACAGCGAGTCGGGTGGCGATGGTACTGACTGGACAGCTACTGCGCCAGAGGGTTGGGTACAGGCCAAGGGCGAAGATCATGGTCCGACCGCGGGTGGAGATGTTGCTGTTGAATTTGACGGATGGACTTTCTTCGACCCGGTATCTTGGAATGCAACGGCTGGTCAAGCGCGCGGCGAGTTCACAAAGGGCACCGGCGTAATTGCAGTTGGTGACTCTGACGAATACGACGATAAGGCTGATGCCAAGTTCAATGCTTCGCTGGCGACTCCGCAGATCAGTCTGAATGGAGTGCAGGCTGGTTCCTTGGTGGTGCGTTATGACTCGAGTTGGCGTCAGGAACCCCAGAGTGGCACGGTCAGTATCTCCTTCGACGGGGGCGATCCGGTTACGCTGGTTACTTTGACCCCGGACACGCCGACTGCTTACAACGAGACAGTAGTCCTTAATGTGGATAACCCGGCGGGGGCGAACTTCGCGGTGATCACCTGGGATCATCAGGGCTATAATAACTGGTGGTGGGCTATTGATAACATTGTGGTTTATTCCACTGCGCCAGTGGAGCCATCCCTTCCTGATAATCACTACTTGGTTGAGGGCTTTGATAGCTTAGAATTGGGTCCGTTTGAAAGTGGCACGGAATCTGGTGGCGACGGCACAGACTGGACCGCTACGGCCCCGAGCGGCTGGACAATGGTACTCGGCCCGAATCATGGGCCGACCGCGGGCGGTGATGCTGTCAAGGAATTCAATGGCTGGACCTTTATGGATCCGGCTTCGTGGGATGCGACTGCAGGTCAGGACCGAGCTCAATTCACAAAGGGCATCGGTGTAGTAGCAGTGGGCGACTCGGATGAGTATGACGACGCGGCAGATGCCAAGTTTGATGCCGCTCTATCGACACCATCACTAAATATTGCTGGTGCGGCGGCCGGTTCGTTGTATGTCACCTATGACTCGAGTTGGCGTCAAGAGCCTCAGCAGGGCAAGGTGCTCGTCTCTTTTGATGGCGGTGAACCGGTTGTATTACTTGAGTTGACTCCCGAAACGCCGACTGCCTACAACGAGACAGTCACCCTTCCGCTTGGTAATCCGTCTGGAGCCAGTAGTGCGATAATTACCTGGGACCATCAGGGCCATAACAACTGGTGGTGGGCTATTGATAACGTACGTGTCTTCGCCAAGAAGGTGTTGCCTGATGGTTATTACTTCATGGAGAACTTTGACGATCTGGAGCTTGGTCCGTTTGTCTCCGATAGTGAGTCTGGTGGTGACGGTACAGACTGGACTGCCACTGCGCCCGATGGTTGGGTACAGGCCAAGGGCGAAGATCATGGTCCGACCGCGGGTGGAGATGTTGCTGTTGAGTTCGATGGCTGGACGTTCCTTGATCCGGTCTCTTGGAATGCTACGGCTGGTCAGGATCGTGCACTATTCACTAAGGGCACAGGCGTGGTGGCCGTGGGTGATTCGGATGAGTATGACGACAAGGCTGACGCCAAGTTCAATGCGTCGCTGTCCACACCTGCGATTGATATATCGGCTTCCTCTGCCGGTTCATTGCTCCTAACCTATGACTCTAGTTGGAGGCAAGAGCCCCAGAGTGGCAAAGTCCTGGTGAGTTACGACGGTGGTGAAGCGGTTACACTGCTTGAATTGACGCCGGACACGCCAACCGCATACGATGAGAGCGTCGAGTTGGAGCTAAACAACCCAGAGGGCGCCTCAAGCATGGTCGTCACTTGGGATCACCAAGGGCACAACAATTGGTGGTGGGCTATCGACAATATCGCTGTCAAGGCCAAGCCGGCTGGTCCGGGACCAGATGATCCTGCTGTTGCTACTGACAAGGCAACGTACATAAGCGGCGAGGCAATTGTCGTTAACTTCAAGAATGGTGAGGGCAATCCGAAAGATTGGGTTGGTCTTTATGGTCCTGACATGACACCTGGCGAGGTCGGAAGCCTGAAGTGGGCCTACGTGAGTGGCAGTTCGACTGCTGGTGAGGGTTTGACTGAGGGTGTTATCACCTTTGCTGACGGCCTGCCTGCGGGTGACTATGTGGCTCGGTTCTTCATCAATGACGGTTACACGCAGATGGCTAATACCGAGTTTAACGTGGTGGATCCACCGAGTGTTGCAACCAGCCGGGCCAAGTTTGCAGCTGGGTCACCGATCGTAGTTAACTTCAGTAGCGGCCCAGGCAATGCCAAGGATTGGATCGGGCTTTACCGTCCGGATATGACGCCGGGTGAGGTTGGCAGCTTAAAGTGGGCCTATGTAAGCGGTACCCAAACGGCCGGTGATGGTCTGACTGATGGATCGGTCACCTTGGAGGGACTTGAGGTGGGTGATTATTTCGCCATTTTCTTTGAGAATGACGGATACACTCAATTGGCCAAGACCTCATTCAGCGTTGTTTCAGAAGATGGAATTTTCTTTGCTGAAAATTTCGACAGTTTGGAACTGGGTCCATTCGTTTCCGACAGTGAGTCGGGAGGAGACGGCACCGACTGGACTGCGACAGGCCCTGAGGGTTGGGTAATGGTGCTTGGTGACGGTCACGGCCCAACAGCTGACGGGGATGACGTGGTTGAGTTTGATGGTTGGACATTCCTTGATCCGGTTTCGTGGAATGCCACCGCCGGTCAGGATAGAGCTCAATTCACAAAAGGTTCTGGAGTTGTCGCAGTGGGTGACTCTGACGAGTATGACGACAAGGTAGATGCCAAGTTCAACGCATCACTTGCCACCCCGGCCTTTGACATCTCAACTGCTGCTGCTGGTTCATTGGTGCTTACTTATGACTCGAGTTGGAGGCAGGAACCACAGAACGGCAAGGTGACTGTTACATATGATGGCGGTGCTCCAGTTACACTGTTGGAATTAACTCCCGATACTCCGACGGCCTACAACGAGACAGTGACGCTTAGCCTGAACAATCCGGCTGGAGCGAAGACAGCCGTTGTTGCTTGGGATCATCAGGGTCACAATAATTGGTGGTGGGCAATTGATAACATCATGGTTACAGGTGAAACTGGATCTGGTGTTGGGGGTCCAGATGGTCTTTCCTCGGTTGTTTCAGGTTTATCAACCCAGGCGCTTGACTCATTGATAGCCCACTATGATGGGAAACATGGCGTCAAGACAGAAGGCAACTCTGTGGTCTCCTGGACGCCGATCGATAGCAACGGCGGTTTCCTTGATAACATGATCGTTCAATCAACTCAGAAGGGTGGCGGAGCACCGGAACTCATCACATATGATGGCAGTGGCAAGCTGACATTCGACGATACAGAGGTCAGTGCGGATGGAAGATATCTCGAGGGTGCACTATCCAACGCTGAATCCAAAGAACTCACCGTCTTTTGGGTTGGAAATTACAGTGCAGAAGCACCATTTGCCACGTCAGGCACATATGTTTACAACATCGGCATAAACAGCACATCCCACCAACGTGATGATGGCAAGGGAGGGTTTGTCGTGGAGCAGTACAACGGAACAACCTACTCCGGGGACGACATTACAGCCTATGACGGAGTATCCACGGTTTGGAGTACTGTACTAACAGCAGACAGCCATGCTTTTTATGCAAACGGCAAAAACCTGAATGTTGGGGGCACACCTTCCAACAACGTCAAAGCCAACGCTTCAATAATCATTGGTGCGTACAGTTCAAGTGGCTACGACTTTGTCGGAGATGTCGAGCAGCTGATTATATTCGGTTCCGCCCTTAGTGATGCGGACAGGAAACTCGTTGAAGGTTATCTTGGTGTTTCTGAAACACCGTCGACTCCATCGACGATCCTCATCGACTTTGCTGGAACCGGACCTAATTCGGCAGGTGCCTCACCCGATCCTTGGGTTTCGATCAACAACCTTGTTCAGGATGAAGCAGCAAGTCTGGGTGACGGTGTTACAATCACGGCGTTGGACGACGGTTTCAATCCGAACAACCCGGCGCAACCGGGTGAAGGAGCTGAATACGATGGAGTAAGCGTACCACAGGAGGCTCGCAATGATTACCTCTTCAAGATTGCCGATGCGGCAGGCACAACGGCGCGTATGCGGATTGATGGTCTACCAGCTGGGACATACAATGTAACCGTCTTCGAAGGCCGACAGACGGATGCAAGCCAGTTCGCCAAGATCTGGACCGGTGAAGAACCTGCAGAACAGAACACAGGTGATTTCGCCAAGGGTAGTGCAACGGTTCAAGTTGTTGTCGAAGTAGGTCAGCCGCTTTGGTACATGCATCTTGAAGATGGCAGCGGAGGTGTCAGTGGCATGATCATTCGCCCGGCGGCAGATACACCGGCATTGAGCATTGTCAACAATGGAGATGGTACGGTGACATTGACCTTTGATGGTAAGCTACAGGCAGCCCCTACGGTCAATGGTCCATGGCAGGACGTGGATGCAGCCAGCCCGTTGACAATTCCTGTGGACGAGGTGATGCAGTTTGGCCGTGCGGTTAAGTAAGAATTGATGAATTATAAGGAGACACACCGTTAAAGTGATCAGTAGTCCCGGTGGTGCAAGTGCATCACCGGGGCTGTTGTCTAATTTTTCTGGGGACTTGATTTGAGGATGAAAATGATTAAAAAAATGGCATTTGGCCTTTTTTTATCCTGGTTTTTAATCTGTACAGGGTGCGGTGGGGACAAATATCCAACCGAAATGACGCTTGAGGATGCTCCGGAAACCATTGCCGAGGCATTCAAGGATGAAAAGAACTCCAACATCAAGTCGATGGCCAATCGCGCAACACAACTGCTCAAGGCCAAAAATTACACGAGTGCCCATGGAGTATTAAAGCAGTTGATGAGCCTGCCCGACTTAAACTCCGATCAGCGAGACTTGATTGCCGGGGGGCTGATGGTTGTTGCCGAGAACCTTCAGAGCGCAGCAGAGCAGGGGAACGCAGCAGCGGGTCAGTACCTGAAAATGCAGAGCTTTGGGAAATAAATTATCATTGACGACTTATCCAGTCGCATTTGGCCTCGTTTCGGTTGTGCTTATGACCGCGTGCCAAAATGCGGATGACATAATACAAGCGGCTCGATTTGGAGACTTGCAGAAACTTAATGCCTGCATTGAGTCTGGCATTTCGGTAGATCATGCCGATCCAGCAGGTGAGACTGCGCTCTTTCACATCATTGGCAGTGGATCAGACAAGGCCTTTGAATTGTTGATAAATAATGATGCCAACATTCAACTTCGTGACAAACTGGGAAACACAACTCTTCACAAGGCTGTTACCTACAGCCGAAAAGAGTTTGCCGATGAATTACTTGGGGGAGGGGTGGACATCAATGCCACCAATAAGGTTGGTGCAACGGCGTTGCACTATGCCGTCAGGTCGGCTGATTTGGATTTGGTTGTTTATTTGATGGATGAGGGAGCTGATGTGACATTGAAAAATCTTGGAGGAAACTCCCCGATCGAAGTTGCCAAATCAATGAGTGGGCAGGATGGATTAAGTGGCCCAATGGGGCAGGACATATCAAAAAAACAAATCGACAAGATAATTTTAGCATTAACAAAAATAACAAAAGATCAATGAAGACCAAACAAAGAATAAATCAAGTGAAGGGTTTTACCCTGATCGAATTGCTGGTGGTTATCGCCATCATTGCAATTTTGGCGGGACTGTTATTGCCGGCATTGGCTGGTGCAAAAGAAAAGGGAAAACAGGCGTACTGCACCAACAGCCTGAAACAATTGGAAATTATTTTTCATCTGTATGAAGACGACAACGAGGGCTGGTTGCACCATACCCCGGGAGGAAGCCCGCCAAATCATGGCAAATGGTTTATGAACCCACGAATGAAGGCAGCCCGTAAACTTATTCCAGATCCAAATAGCGGTGATGCGTATTGGGGGCTCGCCTATTACAAATATGCTGGAGGAACAATACGGCTTTGGCGTTGCCCTGCTGCCAAGACATCCGATGAATGGAGAGAGGATGGGTTGAAATATGGTGCTGACTTTTGGCTGGATGCTTCATATGGGATTAATGGCCAGTTCTTCAATTTTGATTCAGACAACAGGCCTAGGACAAGGCGACCAAGAAAGCGATCTGATCTTATTGATGCTAACCAGACCATTATTGTCCAGGACGCGGGTGAACAGAAAATGGATGGTGGGCCGAGTGACAATTTGGCAGCCAACGGAGGAGCTGAAAACTTAACACAATGGAAATATAGTTTAGCCGCACTATATCCTGATGTGGATTGGGTATCTGAATGGTTCCGGCATGGAATTGGAAAACCTTATGGTGCGTCATGTCAAACGTTGTGGGCTGATGGCCATGTAAGTCCTATTCGATACACCAAAGATTGTGGCAGGACTCCACAGCAAGGTGGAGGTCCTGATTTCATGAAAAACATCCATTGGTACAGGGGAACAGAGCTCTAGGGTAATTTATAATCCTTATCTAGTTTCGGTGGTAATTCGATCTAACGCTGAGATAAATTGGACAGCTCGTTCCAAAGTTAATGCATTCACTCTGATCGAACTGCTAGTGGTTATTGCCATCATTGCCATCCTTGCTGGGCTGTTGCTACCGGCGTTGTCTCGTGCGAAGGAGCAGGGTAAATCCGCCTATTGTGTGAACAGCCTTCACCAGATTGATATTGCCATGAAACTTTATGAGGAGGATCACGAGGGCTGGCTGCACCACAGCACCGCAGGGCAGCCTCCTAACCACGGCAAATGGTATATGAATCCTCGTATGAAATCGGCTCGGCGCGTGATCGATGATCCCAACAGTCCGGACGCCTATTGGGGTGTTGCTTATTATTCTTATGTTGGCAAACAGGTCCGACTCTGGCGTGACCCAGCGGCAAAGGTCATTGATGAGTGGCGCTGGGATTACAAGTTTTCCCCTGATTTTTGGTTGGACGGCTCGTACGGAATAAACGGACGTTTTTTTACTGCTGTCCAACGGCAAACATCGACTGCGATGCGTCCGCGTCGTCGTATTGAATTAAGTGCCCCGTCCGAGACCATTATTGCGCAGGATGCCGCCGAGCACCGGCTTGAGGCCGATGGTACAGCCACGACCAACGATGCACTGGGTACTAATCCCGGTGTTAAGCAGAATCTCGGTGAATGGAGATTAAGTGGCCGGTGGGGTCTTTACTATCCTGAGTACGAGATTTTTCAGGAATGGTTTCGGCATGGTAAAAACAACTCGCTTTGGGGAGATGGACATGTCGCCAGCATTCCGATTACCGATAGCGCCGAGAAATACATGGGTACAATCCATTGGTATACTGGCTTGCCAAGATGATAGATTGCATAGCTCTACAATCGCTTAAGCCTTGATCAAGCGCCCTAACCCATCGTTTGTCTGCATTTGTCGCCCGAGGAGAAATTTATTTGGAAACGATAACTATAAATCAACGTAATTACCGGCTACCCAATCGTCCGGTGGCGGTTATTTGCGCGGATGGATGTGCCGAGGAGTATATCTCGCTTGGCTTTGCCCATGGAGAGCTGCCTCGATTAGCCAAGCTTTCGGCAGAAGGTTACTTTGGCCAGGCACGGGGTGCGTTGCCGTCGTTCACCAACGTTAACAACTGCGCCATGGTCACGGGTACGCCACCGATACAGACCGGAATAGGNGGGAATTATATTATCGATCCAGANACCGGTGAGGAAGTTATGACTAATTCTTCCCGGTTCCTGCGCAACGATACCATTCTTGCCGCTGCATCGGCCGCCGGCCGCAAGGTTGCCATGGTCACCGCGAAGGACAAGCTGCGCGAGTTACTGTCGAAGGGCATGGCTGGNATTGCNGTGTCCGCTGAGAAAGCCGATGAGGTGAACATCGAGGAAAATGGTATCGATGACATTGAGTCACTGGCCGGCTCGAAGCCGTCCATCTACTCCGGTGATGCCAGTCTGTATGTGCTTCGTGTCGGCGTAGAACTGCTTGCCGCTGGGAAGTCAGATTTTCTTTATTTGTCGCTTACCGACTATATGCAGCACAAATACGCTCCTGAGGCACNCGAGTCGCGAGAGTTTTACCGTGCGATCGATTCTGAGGTTGGGAGGTTGCTTGATCTTGGCGCTGTAGTTGGTATCACCGCCGACCACGGCATGAACGCCAAATGCAACGCTGCCGGAGATCCGAACGTTATTTATCTCGAGACAGCGTTGACGCGAGAGTTCGGTGACGGCTGTCGTGTCATCTGCCCGATCACTGACCCGTACGTTGTGCATCACGGTGCGCTGGGTTCGGCTGTCACGGTTTATCTGCCGGGTGGTTTGGACATACGAGCCGTGTCGGATTGGATTGCGGCGCTTGAAGGTGTCACCGAGGTGCACCTTCGCGAATCGGCTGTGTCCAATCTTGAGTTGCCTGGTGATCGGATCGGAGACTTGTTTGTCCTGTCCGCACGTGATTGGGTAATCGGCCGGACGCCAGAGCATCACGATCTCGGTAAGCTGGAGGGTACGCTTCGTTCGCACGGTGGNCGTTACGAGGAGATGGTGCCGTTCCTNATCTCTGAACCATTGAATGCCGAGTATGCTGCCTTGGCCAAGGGTGACCCGAGAAATTTCGATATCTTTGATTTCGTCTGCAATGGAACTTTGTCATGAGTAAAGNTCCCGACATCATTAGTGAGTCGCCTCTTGTTTGGCCATGCTACATCGCCGGCAAGCCGGTACAAACTGACGACACGTTAGAGGTGCGATATCCGTGGGATGGTTCTCTTACTGGCACACTTCCTAAGATTACTCCTGAGCAGCTTGAGCAGGCGATCGTGGCTGCGCTTGGTCAAGCGCAGCCACCGACCAAGAATGAGCGATATGAAATACTCATGCGCGCCCGCGAGCTNTTGGAAAAGCGTACCGATGAATTTGCAAACCTGATTAGGCTGGAGGCCGGATTGTGTATGCGTGAGACACGCTACGAGGTCGGCCGGGCGCAGGAGGTGTTCAAGTTCGCCGCCGCCGAGGCATTGCGCGACGATGAGAGCATCTTCTCATGTGACGCCGCGAAGAATGGCCCTGCACGAAAGATATTCACCCTGCGTGAACCACTGAGCCTCGTTGCAGCAATCACACCGTTCAACCATCCGCTCAATCAGGTGGCGCACAAGCTGGCTCCGGCGATTGCGGCTGGGGTGCCGGTGCTGCTCAAGCCTTCCAGCAAGACACCGTTGACGGCCATTCGACTCACCGAGCTGCTCTATGAAGCCGGCCTGCCATCGGCGATGCTTAGCACGTTTGTTGGTGATCGAAAAAAGATTACCGAGGCGTTGGTGCGCGATCCTCGGGTTGATCTGGTCACCTTTACTGGAGGAACCGGTCCCGGCAAGCACCTCACCACCATCGCTGGCTATAAGAAATTATGCCTCGAGTTGGGAGGCAACGCGCCGCTCATCGTGTTGCAGGATGCTGACCTCGATTTGGCCGCCACATTGGCGACCGAGGGATCGTTCCGCAACTCTGGCCAACGTTGTACCGCCGTCAAGCGTATCTTGGTTGAGGAGGCGGTGCTCGACGAGTTCATGNCTAAGTTCGTGNTTAAGGCTGGGGAATTTACTGTGGGCGATCCTGCGGACGAAGCGACGCGCATCGGCACCGTCATAGACGAGCCAGCTGCGATCGAGTTGGANCAACGGGTGAACAAGGCGGTCGCTGCAGGAGCTGAGGTGTTACTCGGTGGACAGCGCAATGGGGCTCAACTTGAGCCCACCATTATTGCTAATGTGCCTCGTGATGCAGAAATGGTTTGCGAGGAGTCGTTTGGGCCGCTCGCGCCAATTATGCCGGTGCGCGATCTTGATGATGCCATCGCTTTGGCCAATGCATCAGACTTCGGTCTCTCATCTGGCGTGGTTACTAACGACATGGCTGCCGCCATTCGTGTGGTTAAAGAACTCAAAACCGGNGCAGTCAATGTCAATCAGGTGCCNGGNTTTCGGATGGAATGTTCGCCGTTTGGCGGCGTGAAGGATTCCGGGCTCGGCATCAAGGAGGGCGTTATCGAGGCGATGAAGTTCATGACCACGACCAAGACCTTTTCCCTTCCATGGTGAACGACCGTGATACGCAGTACCTGTTGCTGACCCCTGGGCCGTTGTCCACGTCTCGGACGGTTCGCGAGGCCATGATGCAGGAGTACTCCACATGGGATATTGACTACAACGGCATTGTTGAATCCATCCGAGAGCGCCTCGTTCGGTTGGCGATTCGAGAAGATGTAAATCTGGGTGCCTACACTTCGGTGCTCATGCCAGGCAGCGGGACATTTTCNGTCGAGTCGGTGATCGGTTCGGTGATCCCAACTGCCGGCAAACTGCTCGTNCTCAACAACGGTGCCTATGGGGCGCGAATCACGACCATCGCGCGCATGCTTGGCATCGNAACTGTTGAACTTGGCCAAGTGGAGACGGAGCCAACAGACCTTGGCCAAGTGGAGAAAATTCTAGCTGATGATCCCGCAGTCACACACGTCGCGATGGTGCATTGCGAAACGACCACAGGCATGCTCAACCCGGCCGAGGCGGTCGGTGAAATAGTCGGTCAGCATGGCCGGGAGTTCATCCTCGACGCGATGTCTTCCTTTGGAGGTATCCCAATGAGTATGGAATCGACCGGGGCGCATTATCTCATCTCCTCGGCGAACAAATGTATCCAGGGTGTGCCCGGTTTTGGCTTTGTTTTGGCGGAACGTTCTGCGATCAGGTCGACCAAGGGTCGGGCTCGTTCGCACAGTCTCGACCTCTACGATCAATGGCAAGAGATGGAAACCAAGGGGGGCAAGTGGCGGTTCACCTCGCCGACACATGTCGTAAAAGCCTTCGCGCATGCGATGGATGAACTCGATGCAGAGGGCGGAGTGAAGGCTCGGCATGCACGATACATTGCCAACCAAAAAACGATGGTGGAGGGGATGCGAGCACTCGGTTTTCGAACTCTGATTGGGGACGAAATACAGTCACCTATCATCACTTCTTTTCACTATCCCGAAGACGATGGATTTGATTTCCAGAAATTTTACGATGCACTCAAGTCGCGAAGGTTTGTCATTTACCCTGGCAAGGTGTCGAACGCGCAATGCTTCCGTATTGGCAGTATTGGTGATGTTCATCCAGAGGACATGACTGAACTGATCGGTCAGGTTGGTGAAGTGCTTGAAGAGTTGAATGTACGTTTATTGGTTTCGGAATGAGTTGAATGCAAAACGATACGCCCAGTTTTCTCGTTGTTGACGGCTATACAAAGGCAGCCCGGGATGAGTTGCAGGCTGGGGGAGCAAGTCTAGCTGCGGATCTTTATGTGGGCATGCTCAGGAAAAACGGTCCAAGCGGAGCTGAATGCGATGTGATTTTTCCAGCTGATCCTGGTGTGAGATTTCCGGTGGGTGAGGCTATTCGAGAGTACGATGGTGTCGTCTGGACGGGGTGCAGTTCATGCGTATTCTCGGGTGAGCCTGATGTTGAGGCCCAGATTGCATTTGCCCGGGATTGTTATCGTCATGGTGTTCCGGGTTTTGGCAGTTGTTGGGCGGCGCAAATTGCTGTAGTGGCCGCTGGTGGTGAAGTTGCCCTAAATCCAAAAGGCCGAGAAATGGGAATTGCCCGGGAGATTTCACTTACGGAATCGGGGCGAGCACATCCCTTGTACGAGGGAAAACCAGACGTGTTCGATGCTTTCACTAGTCACGATGACGAGGTCACGGTACTGCCAAACGGTTCAGTTCTACTTTCCGGTAATGACTTTACCCGGGTACAGTCGGTGGCTGTGAAGTATGAGGGAACCGAGTTTTGGGGCCTGCAATATCATCCAGAGTATGACTTGCACGAGATGGCTCGGTTGATGTTTTGCCGCCTGAAGAAACTCATTCGGCTTGGATTTTTCGCTGATGAAGCGGAGGGGTTGGCTCACATTGGTCAACTGGAGACGCTTCATGAGAACCCAACCCGGCAGGACATTATCGAGGAGCTGAATCTCAAGCCGGATGTCTTGGACGAGTCGCTGCGCACGGTGGAGGTACGCAACTGGATCAACCACCTCGTCCTGCCCGGCATGCGAAGTTAGGCGTCTAGCTGGTCGATCGCGGCTTCCAACTCATCGAACGAGTCACAAATGGCATCCGCCGTAGTAGAGTCCTTGTCTACGTCACGCGAGGCGGTGAACAAGATCGCTTTCATGCCAAGCTGCTGCGGTCCCTTGACGTCATTATGGTCGCGGTCTCCAATATGCAGCATTTCATCAATGTTGACTCCAAGCTGGTTCGATGCTGAGTCAAACATTGAGCGGTGGGGCTTGCTGTGGCCCACTTCATCTGAAAACGCGAACCCGCTAAACGGTTTGGCTAGGCCGTGGTTTTCCAACACCCGTCGCAGGCATGTCCCGGGAGAAACGATCGCATCGGAGACGATGCACAGCTTGTAGCGCTTGGCCAACCGCTCGAGTACTGGCGCTGCGCCAGGCATGGCGTCGGGGGGGATTTCTACCTCCATCTGTTCGTGTGCACGGACAACGGCATCGAATGCGTCCTCTGGTAGTTCGCGGCCAAGTCCCTTGAGAATGATCTGCAGCCGCTCTTTGATGGGCCAAGTAATATGGTGTTCCTTCCAGACTTTATTGAATGCGGCATCGCCGACGTTGTAGGCAAGTTGAACCGTTTCTGGATCGATCGTGTTTACAGTATTCAGTGCCTCCCAAAGCAAATGCCGTCGTTCGTCGAATTTAGAACGCAAACCTAGTTGCTTCCGCTTGGATTCGTCGGAATCGTCGATGACAAGAGTGTCCCATAGGTCAAATGTGATTGCCTTTAAGTTTCCCATTTTAAAATAAAATCCATGCGCTTGGATGGTCGGTGGCCTGTCCAAAGCTGATGATGGCTCCAGTGTCGGTGCTGACCAGGAGGGCGCCATTGGCTACGGTCAGTCCAAGTGCTTGGCCTGGCACCTCATTGCTCCAAAGTAGTCGGCCGTTGAAGGCATTGTATGCGCTCACCTTGTCTTGGCTGCCGACGAATAGAGTCTCACCTGCCAGCGCCATTGCACTCCCGGTCTCAATCGATTTGTTCCAGAGTGTTCGTCGACTACTGCGGCTCATTGCGCTGATCTTGCTCGTAGTGAGCAGGAACATACTTCGGGCATCGACGATCATGTCGAGTGCATCGGTGTGCGAGGCTGCCTTATCGCCGGACAGGCCCGCTTCTGTGAGCACGCCGCCACTACGGTCCGCTGGTCCGTGGAAGATCCGGTTGTCGGCCAGCAGCGCAAATGATCCCATGCCGTTGCCCTTGGCAAACTGCCCGAGGCTTTTGCCGGTGAGCCGGTCGAAATAAAACGGCGTACTGCGTCCGCCTGGCATATAGATTCGCGAATTGGAGAGTAGCATGTAGCCTTGGAATGAGCCCTTATTGAGGTGGTGTTGTTTCCAGTGCTGCCTTTTGGTCACCTTGCCAGTGACCGCGTCCAAGGCGTTCATGTAGACGCCCTCGTGCGGAAAGAAACCGGAGGTGAAGTAGGCCGTGCCGCTGTCCACTGCGATCGAACTACGTACGCTCCAAGGTGAGACCAGCCGTCCGTCGTTGGGGATAAGTGTATTTTTCTCACTGCCAGCCGTGTAGCTCCAGATCAGTTTGCCGGTGGTGGTGTCGAGGCAGTAGGCTGTGCCGTCGTCTGAGCCGGTGTAGACTCGACCGTTGTGGATCGATGGCGCGAACCGGACCGGGCCATCGGTAAAGTACACCCATTTCTCCTTGCCGCTGTGGGCATCGAGACAATGCACTGTATGTTCGGCCGATGAGCCGTAAAAAACACGATCTCCCACGCTGGTGACATGATATGCGTGGTCGTAGGCCAGCCGGTGCACGAGCGGTTTTCGTGACTGGGGTGACACGAAAAAATCAAACTTAGCCGGTTTGGCCCATGCGGGGGAGGGCGGTTGTGCAGGGATCATCTGCCATCTCTTCGCCAACGGCAGCTTGAGTCTCTCAGCGGTGATGGCGCTGCGTTGGTTGTCGTGTCGGTACGTTGGCCAATCGGCGGCGCTTGGCCAAGTGACGCTTATTGCCAAGCAGATAAGCCAAGCATGTATGTTGTGCAATATCATCTTCTCATGAACCCAATCGAGGTTTGAATGGGATAGCGGCAACGGCAACCGGAGCTGGCTGTTGGCGAGAGTATCATGCCGTTGCCGGAAATAAGTGAAAGCCAGCAACTCGATCGGGAGCCAACCATCAGTCGTCGTCGGTTGGTGTCCAAGTCCCAAAAATACATCGAGCCCTTGTCGTAATCCCAGTTGATGTAATGCACGGTATTCTTCGATGCGGACATGGTGCTGCATCCGCCCCTTTGTGGCAGACCGCGATGGACGATTCCACCATTGGAAAGGCGGTAGCCATAAGGTTCAACGATCACTGCGTCGCCGAAGATCATCGGGTGGTACATGTGCCCGCCGTGGTGGTTGCGGTTCCAAGAATGGTTCTTCGACCACACCTTGCTGCCGTTGATTGTAGAAAAGGCGTCCACGTAATACCGGCTGGTGGCGTAGCTGAGGATCAGGCGATTTTTTGATTGCGCGAGGAAAAACACGATCGGGTAGGGCGAATTATTGACCGTGATTGATTTGCTCCAGACCTTGGATCCGTTTTGCTGGTTGAGGGCCACAAGTCGTAGGCTTGACCAAAGGCTACTGGAGGAGATTCGGCTGGTGGCTTCATCTTGAATTCTCGATGAGTTTGACTCGACGAAGTACACCCGTCCGTCTCCGATGGCTATGCTGCTGTTGATAATTTTGCCGCCTCGATAGTCCCATTTTTTTCGGCCGCTTTGTTTGTCGATGGCAAACAAGTTGTCACTGCAAATCTTGGCCGTGTCCTGCGTTCCGGTTGAGTCGTACCAATAGGGAGTGCCCTTGAACTTGGTGTACTCCGAGCCTGGCTTGATGCTACTGCCAAAAAGCAGGTCGCCGTCGTTGGCGATGAAGCCCCAGTTGGCCGTGTCTTTGGTGATCACTGGATAGCTCATTAGTAAATTTCCTGTTTGTCCGTTGAACCGATAGGCCCGGTCGCGCATCGCAACGAACAGTGATGTGTCGTCCGCACACATGTTGCTGCCATCACGGGGGGTGTTGACACGGCGAAGCTCACTAGGGAACTCGTAGTTCCAGAGGATTGTCCCGTTGAAAGCGTCCTGGCCCCAGATGCGGTTGTCTCCCTGCACATAGAGGAAGCCGTTAGCGGTGAGCGGTGGAGGGTTGCGCCCCTGCCGATCGATCATGCCTCGTGCGCCCGGTTTGCCGAACCACTGTAGGGCCATTCGACTTCCGTTGACGATTTCGTCGCCGCTATTTGAGGTTTGCGCAGCGGTGCCATAGGTATGTGTCCACTCGCCTGCGCCTCTGAGTGGATTGCGCTTGGCCAAGAGTAATTCATCGTAACTCTCTGTGGTGGTGTTGGCTTCAATGGGTGATTTCGAGATGATCTTTACCAAGTTGTCGTGTGGTAGCCCGTTCAAGGCGAGTACGCCGCCACTTGGCCTGAGTACTCGCAGCAGTTCAGATTGATCTCCGGGCAATTTGCCGTTGTGAAGCAGTTCGCTGGATACGGCGAGGTTGAAGAGATGGTCGGTGTGCTCGAGTTTATTCAGAGGCCGCTGATGAATCGTAACTCGTGTTCCGTAAATGCCAGCTTGTCGTAAAGCGGTTCGGGCACGTGCAGCCTCGGCTGGGTCGCTTGTTACGCCGATCACGGTCAATTCCGTGCGCTTGGCTAGGGCGAAGGCGAGTCGCCCCTCGCCGCAGCCATAGTCGATCGCGTAGCCCTTTCGGATGTCGGTTGCTTTGAGGATAGCCTCAGCGGCTGCGCGACTTTTGCGCATTTTTTCATCCTCCGCAAAAGGCGATGCAACGCCGGTGATGTCCGGCCGAGAGTAGTTGAAGTCGGATTCGCCGGTTGCTGGGGCAAGCCACCGAGTGGTATCCGCATTTTCGATCCCGACTGAATAATGATAAGTGGTCCCTGGTTTGATCCCCTCGATCGTGGCCTCATGTTTTTGTGTTCGGTTGCCCAGATTTATACGTTTGTCCAGAGTTGGTGTTGTACTATAGGCAAGGCGCGTTGGCATTGGCTTATTGGTTTCCCAACGGATGACCGCCTTGTCCTTTGAGGTAAACGCCAGATAGGGCCCAGCGCTCAGATCACGATTACTGGCCACGGTTGGTGGTTTGGGGCGAGTCGTGTGTTTATTCCTAGTGCGATTGTAGCGGTTGCGAACTTGTTGACCTGTGAGGACGCGGTTGTAGATCCGCACCCCTGAGATGAAGCCTTCGAGTGGGTAAAACTCATTGTCGTCGAGATAGCATCCGATGACGAATGTGGCAGGTGAGTAGTCGATTGTTCCCCGACGTTGGCTGCTGCTACCGCGCTCTGTTCCGTTGATGTAAATCCGCATTCGCGATCCGTCAAAGGTTCCAACGACATGATACCAGCGACCGGTTTGGAACGAGGTCGAGGCATTTAGGTAGGTGAGGTCACCATTGGTTGACAGAGCAAAATTGAACTTATCATTATTGTAGCCGAGTAACCACCCCTTCTCGAAACTACCGTTGTCCTGCAGGCAGCCGACAATGCCGCCCCATTCGGCGGGTGAGTTTACGGCCACCCAAGCCTCGGCGGTGAGTTTGTTTTTCGGTAGCACCTTGCTTTTGTCTCTCCCAGCCAGTTCGATGTAGGTATCGGTTCCGTCAAAGTAAAGAGCCGGTGGGTTTTGTATCGGCACTAACCGGCCGTGCAGTAGGCCGTTCTCATTTCCAGCCAGATCCTTGACCGTCGTGATGTCAATGTTGTCCGGTGAAAGCACCCATTCGTTCGACGGGCTTTGCGCAAACCCGTAAGCGCAACCAAGTAGAAGCCAAACCGTAAGAACGGATCTGTTTTGCCATATTGTTTTCCGTCGGTTCATTTTATGGGTTTGCTGGATTGAGGCGGTTGACAATTACACCACGGTAAAAATAGTTACGTCCATCCGGGGTTTCAAGGAATGACTGGATACTACCGTCACCTGGTATGTTCTCGAATCCGGGGATTGTCTGCCAGGTTCCTTGGCCAATGCTGGCCCGGCGCTGTAAAGTATACTCAAGACCGGTTAATGTCGGGATCGAAAGCTTGGTTTTGCCATTTTCTGCCGTGCCGATCTTCACAGAAAAGACCGATCCCGAATCAGCCGGATGGGTCCCAGCAGCGATCTCGTGTGCATCGCTTGCGCCGTCACGGTCGCTGTCGGCGAGTAGTGGGTAAGAGCCGTAAAATTTGGCCTCATCAAGGTCGTTCAAGCCGTCCCCGTCGCTATCGCGGTCGAGACCCCATGTCGAGAGGCTGAAGTCATCGAGATAGCTGTTCGCTCCGGCGAGGCGTTTGGCTCCGTGAAACTGGGTGACTGAGTCATCTTTAAAACCGAGCCCGGTTAGGGCGCGTCTACCGTCTACCCATACGTCGAATCGTTTTGCCTTGTAGTTGGTACGGATGGTGAGTCGCGTGAAGCGGTCGCTTGGAAGTTCCGAGGCAGTGACAAAGTTACCGCCTCCGTTGCCATTACCGTCGAGCGCTAGAATTTTTTCTTCATGGAACAATAGTACGCTGCTGGCCTTGCCGTGTGGTATTTGGCGTGTCTGGTTGATGCCTGGGTCCTGAATAAAGGCATCTGCCCAAAGAATTTGTGCCGGATTTTTGAGCGTCATCTCGATGATGCAGTCCCCGGTGCGCACTGCTTGGCCTCCGTGTGCGATTCGATCGCTCTGTACCTCTGCGCGCCCCTTGGCCACGCGCCATGGACCTGTTTGCGTTGTGATGGTACCGCGAAGGAAGGCGACCGGTTCGGTTGGCTCAAAGCCGGTCGAATAAATGATGCCCGTTTTTTGGGGACGGATCACCCGCCGTTCCGAGGTGATATCCCCTTTTGGTGTCGATTGTAAAAAAACGAACTCGTGGTTAACAAACACGGGTAATGAATCGAGTCTGGTTGAGATTACGCCGTCTGTATCTGGTGTCAGTAAAAGCGACTGCCAAGCGGCATCGTTTTTGGTTTCGCGCCAGCGCAACTCGATTGGTCCGTTGGCTGCATTGGCAACCGTTGCACGGATGACGGCATAATCTTCGCCGAGTTCAACCATTGGTTTGCCGGCGAGTACTTTTGGGGATTCTTCACGCAACATGAGGGCGTTCAATCGGCCGCCGTTGGGTGACTGCAGGATTACGCGAAGATCGCCATCGGCACCGCTCTGGATGGATGTGTATCTGCACACATCACCCCGTGAAGAGTGATCGTTGCCGCTAGTTTCGATCCTCGTGGTCCTATTGAACTGGCCACTGACTGTCACTCGGCCAGGTTTGGAAACGCTTTGATTCTCAAATGATGCCACATCCCAGAGCGTGTGTAATACCGGTTTTGCTCCGGCCTTTTCGGGCATGCTGGAAAACAACACCAGTTCATACTTCTTGGTCGGGGCCAGGCCGGACAGGTCGATAAAATGAACCTTGCCTTCAGGGAGAGATGTGCCGCCTTCACAATTGATTTTGCCTTCAAACACTTTACCAGCATCCGTGCCTTCAGGTGCGTCCAGGCCGATTTCAACTTGGCCAAGCATGGATCCGCTCACGGTTAATTTCATCTGGATGCTCGTGGCTTGGTCGTTGGTGAAGTCGATCAGTGTTCCCGTTTTTACGAGAGTGCCATTGCTGGTCTTCAACTCAGCCAATGTTGCTCCGATGCGAGAGCTGGATTTGTGCTGCAAACTTGGTTCGCCAAAATCGTTGTATACTGACACACCCGCCCAAGCGGTTTGGCCAAGCGCCAACATTCCCAGCAAAAGGTATGGCTTAGTGGTCAATTTGGCTGCACGCTGAGTTAAGCGAATGATTTGCTGTCGAGTTCCTTTCATGGGCTATTCACCGACATAAATATTTTTCACCTCGGTGCAGGCTTCAATTGCTGACATTCCTAGGTCACGGCCAAGGCCGCTGCGCTTGAACCCGCCAAACGGCGCTTCGGTGTGCACGCTCGAGTGGCTGTTGATGCTGATGACGCCGCTCTCTACATGTCGTGCCACTCGCAGTGCCCTGCTGAGATCGTTTGACCAGACGGAGCCGCTCAAGCCGAAGTTTGTGTCGTTGACCTCGCGCAACATTTGGGTCTCGTCGGTGAACGGGCGCAGGCAGACAACTGGCCCAAATATCTCTTCGCGCCATACACGGTCCTCAATCTCGACGCCGGTAATCACAGCGGGTTTTAGGTAATAGCCTTTTCCNTCCGGTCTATCCCCTCCGGTTTTAATAATGCGTCCGGCTGTTGTTGCTTCGAGGATGTATTCCTCGGAGAGTTCCCGCTGTGCCGCGCATACCATCGGGCCGATCTGTGTCTCGTCGAGGGTCGGGTCGCCGATGTGGAGCGCTTCCGTGGTTGAGACAAAGCGGTTCAAAAAATCATCAAAGATGGATTGTTCAACAAACATGCGGCTTCGGGCACAGCAGTCCTGTCCGGTATTGGCGAAAACGCTCATCGGTGATTCGTCGGCAGCGCGTTCCCAATCGGCATCAGCAAAAACGATATTCGGTGATTTGCCACCAAGTTCGAGGGACACCCTTTTGATGTCGTTAGCGGCAAGTTTCATGATTGTAGCACCGACTTCGGTTGAGCCGGTGAAACCGATTTTCCGGACGAGTGGATGTGTGGCGAGAGTGTTGCCAGTTACCGAGCCGCTGCCCGGCAGCACCTGCAGTACGCCATCCGGTAAACCGGCTTCTTGGGCCAATTGACCCAGTATCAGCGCGGTCAAAGGCGTAAGCGATGCAGGTTTGAGGACGACTGAGTTACCAGCAGCCAGTGCCGGAGCAACTTTCCAGCATGCGATGAGAAACGGAAAATTCCAGGGAGTGATTGCGGCGATCACACCCATTGGTTGACGCAAAGTGAAGTTAAATCCACCCCGGGCCACTGGAATGGTTTGCCCGCAAAGATGTCCGATTGCACCTGCATAATATTCAAACACTTTCGCTCCAGCATCGGCTTCCCATCGGGCGTCTTCGATTGGTTTGCCGACGTTTCGTGTTTCGAGTTGCGCAATGGTTTCGANGTTCTTTCGAATGTACTTGGCCAAGTTTTGCAAAAGCTCGGCGCGTTGGCCCGGGGGCATGTCGCGCCAAATGGATTCAAATGCTGCCTGGCCTGCCTCGATTGCCTGCCCGGTTTCATCTGCAGTTGCGGAGCTGACTTCGGCGATGGGCTCTTCCGAGGCCGGATTAATGATGGTTAGCTTCTTGGACTCTGAGCCGTCAAGCCACTGGCCGTTTATCAGGAGTTTAATGGGAAAGTCGCTCACAATGCCTTTAAAAAAAGTTCCTTCAAATCCTCACGAGTGACAGGCACAGGGTTGGTTTGGTGACAGGGATCCAGCAAGGCCTGGTCACTCAATGCCTCGATGTGTTCCTCCTTGACGCCGACTTCCTCAAGTGAAGTTGACATTCCGCAGCGCTGAATGAAGTCGTCAATGAAATGAACGGTCAACTCGTCGGCATCGTTGTCACTGCATGAAACGACATCCAGTCCGCAGGCCAGCCCGATTCGCCTGTAGATCCCTGGTTTTTTCCGGGCGTTGTGACGCATGACGTGCGGCAGGCAAATTGCGTTGGCCGTACCGTGATGAACACCACAAATTGCCGAGAGAGGATGTGCGAGTGAATGGGTTGCACCCAGATCCTTTTGGAACGCCACCCCTCCCATTGCGGCGGCGACCAGCATATGCCCACGCGCGTCGAGATTTATTCCGTCGGCGATGGCTGTGGGTAAAGCACGAATAATGAGCCGAATGCCTTCTAGTGCGATGCCATCACACATTGGCTGAAACACCGGTGAGGTGAACGACTCGATGCAGTGTGTAAGGGCGTCGAGTCCTGTGGCAGCTGTCAGCCCGGCGGGCAAACAGGTCGTTAATTCCGGGTCGAGAAAAACACAGCGAGCCAGAAGTTCAGGGTGAAAATACATTCCCTTACTATCTGCGCCGTCTGGGGTCACCACGCCACTGCGACCAACCTCGCTGCCGGTTCCTGCGGTGGTGGGTACAGCGATGAAAGGAAGAAGTCCGCTCCAGTCTGCTTCCCAATCGTAGTCTGAAAGCTTGAGCTCTGGCTGCTTGATGAGAATGCGACAAACTTTNGCTGCGTCGAGCGCGCTGCCACCGCCAAGGCCAATGACGCCGTCGCAGCCATTATTCAAGGCCAGCTCGGCTGCACCCCGGGTGTTGGCCTCGGTGGGATTGGGCTGCACGTCAGAGAAAAGATACCAGTCCCGGTTTGGTGTGCCGGGAAGCAGGGCGTCGGAGAGTTTCTTGTAGGCGTCGGTTGCCAAAAGCCCGGCATCGGTCACTACCAATGGTCGATGAACGCCTAAAGTGGGCAACAGGTCATTGAGTTGTCCAATGACACCCGGGCCGATTCGGGTGTCTGTCGGGTAGTTGAAACAAGTGCTGTCCATCAAATCAGTTTACGTAGTGGTATGTAAAGTGCCCCAACCGGCACTCGAAAAATGTAATCCATGTCGGTTNTTTTGTCAGCATTGCCTGCTGTTGAAAATATTGGTCAATCGTCGTTTTTAGGCGCTTTAGTCTCCAAATAAGNGCCGGATTCTCAGCGGTCCGGCATGCAGATGTCTGGGATGTTCCCTTTGGCGTCCTTGGTTCTTAATACCGCCATGATCTTTGCGGCTTCGTCTGTGTTCAAGGAGTACCATTGTGNGGAATCCTCTCGCCGTACGAACTGGTGGAATTTTCTTTGGGAACGATCCAAGACGTTGGGAACGGCATGGCCGGCGGCTTTCGCCCGAATGGAGGCCTCCATTTGCTGCTTGAGCTGAGGCGACCATTTTTCGAGATAGGCGATGCGATGGGCAGCTTTGTCGCTGCGCTTGCCTTTGGGCGCGATGACAATAGCACGGACACCGTCGAGTTGATTGTCATTGATACCCTTGATGGGCGGGATGGAACCAGTCGGTGCGGAGTAAAGCTTTTGCTCGCTTTCGTCGTAGAAGTATTCAAGTGCCTCCGGCTCGGGTGAGCTAAAAAGCACAAAAAAAAGGATGGCCAGTGCGAATAAAACGCCGGCGAGGGTGAGTTTTTTTTTCTCGGCAGATTGCATCGCGGCGCATCAATGCGGACTTTGCGGGGCGGACCACCAGCAGGCCGACTCGTTGCATGGAATAAGGTTGGGATCNAGCGATTCGGCTCGGCCATCCCCGAACACATAGTTGGAACTGCCTCCGTGCCGCATTGCCCCGGGGTCGTTCTGAATGAACCTGTTGAAGCCGGCGGAGTTTGCGTTGCCCAGTTCCTTCCAGATCCACCATGCATCGTTAGGCCAGCCGCCGAGATTGCTGTGGCCATCGCCGAGCAGGATCAACTCGGAGGCCGACTCTACCATGCTCCAGTTGCAGAGGTTGTTCTCGTAGCCGACAGGCCGGCCGAATGGCGGTTGGGCACCGCCACGAACCCAATGAACGTTTACGGCGCCGATGCCACTGGCGATGCCGATTTCGCCCATACGGAATTGACCGACAACCGCAGGGTTGCCCTGATGGTACACATCACCTTTTTTGCCCTTGGTATTCTCCGTTGGGCAGTCGTAGGTTTGTTTGCTTCCACCCATAAACATCTTCTTGCCCGAATCCCATCGTGCACCAAGATACTTCATTAGGTAGGGACGCCAGCTTGATTCGATAGCAGGAGTAATTCGCTCTTGGATGGGGTTGAGCCAATCGTCGTTATCACCGGAGTAAAGCTGCACAGCTAAGCCCAGCTGTTTGTGGTTGTTCAGACAGCTGATTTTGTGTGCCAGTCCTTTGGCCTTGGCGAGGGCCGGCAAAAGCAGCGATGCTAGAATCGCGATGATGGCAATGACCACCAGCAGTTCTATAAGGGTAAACCCAAAGCGTCGCCGCTGTGCGGTTGTTATTTTAGTTTTCATGGTGCGCTTGGCCAAACGGGCTGTGCTAGTCACGGATTAAACGATAGTACGCTTGCGCTTGGTCAGCAACCTCGTTGGCAGACGATTCACCACTGGTATCAGGAACGTCTACCCAGTTTGGATTAACCAGATTGGAGGCTTTTTGCAGTCGGACACCTGTCGCTCCCTGCCAGCTGATTGTGACGATACCGCCGTTCGAAGAGACGCTTTCGATTGCGGGTGCAGTCGTGGGTGCCTCCTCTATGCTGTAAAGGCCGAAGTTATCGATAGCCCAGTACCAGCTCCAGGTACCGTTCATGGCAAATCGAATGCGTACTCTAGCCTGATTATCTGCCTGTGGTAGTCTGTGGAGCTCGTATTGCTTGGATTCGGTCTGGCTGTCGTTGACTCGCCCATTAATGTAAGCGGAAAGAGACGTGTCGATGTCTGCCCCAATGAATGCTCCGTAGCTTCCGCCGATTGGCTCGTCCAACGGTTCCATGTCCCAGTAGCCGTCGTCATCTTGAATAAGGATGTTATTCACCATTGCCACATCTTCCTGCGTGTTCTCGAAGGTCGTCACCGCATCCGCTTCGCCATTTTCTCCGGCGACAATGTCGGCCTGATCGATCATGTAAATGATTGGCAACCAGGTTTCGCCTCCGTCGATTGAGTATTCGACGTTAGCTGAGTTGTCCTGATTTTGACAGTAGTGACTGTAAAAGCCGAGATGAACGTTGTTATGCTTGCTGAGGTCAAAGTCTTTGGTTTCGAGTACAGATATGAAATTGGCGTTGCGCAGCGAGGAGTCGGCGATAAGGAAATTGCCATCCGGAAACTGGGCCTTTCCGTTGACAAATACCGGCGGATTAGCAGCTTGTGACTTTTCATTCCAGTATGGGCCGGTCTTCCAGCGGTCCAAAGAGACGTTGGTCCAACCGGAGTAAGACATCGATGTCCAGTCATCCGGATCCTCGTCCCAAATAATTGCGTCGGCTTCATTGACATAGCTTTTGACTGCCCAGCCATCAGGCAAATTGAACTCGTCAAGGTTGTCAAATGCCTCAAAGGCGATCGGCTGGGGTAGTCCGAGGCTGGTAAAGTCGCCCACGGTGAAGCTTCCCTCGTAGATGCCCTCCCGTTTCTCACCGGAGTCCTCCGTGTAGCTTAGCTTGAAGCTGTTCTGAGAGAGTGGCGCCAAAAGTTCGGTGACTTGATAGGTAACCTGGTAACCTTCTTCTGCGCCGATCTTAGTTTCCGACACANTGATCGCTTGGGNTTCCACACCATTGAACTCCAGTTTGACTGAGTCAGGATCCAGCTTTGCCTCACCGTCCTTAATGACAAATGTCATCAGCGGCATCGGGTTGACTCCCTGGCTTCCAGCGGCTGGGCTGGCCTCCATTACTTCCGGCATTGAGCTGGGGGCTATGCTATAAAGGCCGAAATGATCGATGCCCCAGTACCAGCTATGGGTCCCGCTTTTTGCCAGGCGGAAACGAACCGTTTTCTGGCCGTCCGCCTCGGGCAGCCGAAANAGTTCGTAACGCTTGGATCCAGTCTGGTCGTCATTGATCCTTCCACTGATGTATGGGGCCAGTTCCTCGGTAATCTCCGCACCGATATAGGCGCCGTAATAGCCGCCGAATTCCTCGAACGTGTCTGGGTGATATCCAATGGCGATGTCGCCGTGCTCCTGCTCCAGCGTGGCGATCGCGTCCACATTTCCGTCTGCATCCCGGACAATGTCGTCCCGGTCGATCATGTAAAGCACGGGCATCCAGGTTTCGCCCTCATCGAGGGAGTATTCGATCGAGCCGGAGCTATCCTGATTTTGAGCGTAGTGGCTGTAGAAGCCAAGGTGTACATCCTTGTGTTTACTCAGGTCGTAATCGTTCGTGTAGAGGAACGAGATGAATTGACCGTTGCGCGAGGCAGAGTCGGCGACCAATCCGTTGCCCTCAAGTGCTTGCCGGGTGCCGTTCACAAAAACAGGCGGAGCAGGCTGAACGGCTTTTTCAGTAGAACTGCCGCTCTTGNTCCAACGACTCATCGCGACATTCACCCAGCCTTCATAGTAGGCCGAGGTAAAGTCGTCAGGATCGAGATCGGTATTGAGTTGCTCCGAGAGGTTGACCACTTCCCAGCCGTCAGGCAGTTCAAATTCCTCAATGCCATCAAAGTTTTCAAAATAGATTGGCTCCGGCATATCAAGTTCCAGATAGCTAGAGACATCAAAATCCACCATCACTGTCTCGCTGGTAACTGTCTCGCCATCATCGGAGAATTCCAATTTGAACTTGTGACTGGAGCCAGCTTCAAAAAGCCCCTCACCAGTAAACGAAACAGTGTTGNACCCGTCATCGCTGGAGATGATCTCCACCTTCATATCCTGATTGTTGAGTGAAAGCTTCACACTTTCTGGATTCAATGAAGTAATGCCGTTGCGGATAACCGCCTTAAAGGCAATTGCCGGATCGGCGTTCTTGCTGCCATCTTCCGGAGAACTGGATACCACTTGCGGCGTTTCAGGCGCGGCTTGTTGAACCTTGAAAAGGGTTTCCGCGAGGATCGTATAGATGTTGTTTTCGAAAAATACTGCCTTGTAATCTCCTTCGTCAGTCATGCCGCCGTCGAATGTGACTGTTCCGGTCTTGATTTCATCGTTCCCAGCCTGTGTTCCGTCTACGTAAAACCAAGCCAAGCTTCCAACCGCGCCGGGCACCATGTCGACCTTGTAGAGTCCTACCCAATCCTTCGGGTTGCCAGGGCCAAGCAGGAAATCAACCGTGATCGGTTCTCCAGGCGCGTAGGACGACTTGTCTGTCTTGACGCCGGGACCAATGTCGCCAACGGCAAACGTTGTTTTAGCTAGCAGTGTGTAGCTGTCGTTCTCAAAGAATCTAGCTTCGTAATACCCCTCTTCTGTCATGCCATCGGGGAAGGTCAACTCGCCGTCGGTGAGGCCCTCGCCACTGGTCTGCAAGCCGTTTACGTAGAACCATGCAAGGGAATCGACTTCGCCGGCGACCATATCCATCTTATACAGTCCCACCCAGTCCTTGGGGTTGCCAGGGCCATCACTGAAAGTGACAATGATCTCTTCTTCCAATTCATAATTAACATAATCAGTGCTGACTTCCTGCCCAATCANGGTCCAGCATGGTGCAGTAATGAGGGCTCCAAAGAGGAGCCACTTGGTCTTGAATAATTGTTTCATATTTTTAGTTGGTTCATTTTGCCCATCACCGATATCGAATTCCATCGTCTCGCCAACGAAGAATTGTCACGAAGCGCCATTAAAGCAGAAATGAAATTTTTAGCCGCTAAAAACATTCCCCAAGACATGATATAAGAGTCAATAACTGTCCAAGCATGTCCAAGCTCGAAATCCCTGTCAAGCGCATTAATGACTTGAGATCATTGGTTAGCTGCAACATAACTGTCCAAGCATGTCCAAGCAAGTGACTGCAGAATGGGTTGGCGCTGGTCAGATGGCTGGGGATCAACGGCTGGAGCCGGCTTATTGGCGAACAAGGGTGTTCCGAAACAGCTATGTCCGCGCGGGCAAACTACACCGGGTACGCGGCTGGTCAGCCAAGATTCAGTATGAGGGGGTCCGCCGGACGATCTCGCTGGGTGCGGTGGATCAGGATGTTGCGGCGAAAAAGGCGGCGAGTCTGTTTGCGCACATTCAGGAGCAGGGTTGGCCACAGCGTGACCAAGGCTTTNGTCGAAGCGTTGCCGCTCTAGTGGATGAGGGCGATCCGCGTGAGTCGGTTGATTATTGGCGGCTGCGTTTGGTGGAGCGGAAATACCCCGCCAAGCCTAGTGTCAGGCGGGAGTTCTCTTGTAGGATCGAGCATGATGGTGCAGGCGCTTACTTCCCGCTTGGCACATTAAACGAGGTGCAGGCCGCTGAGAGGGCGCTGGAAATTTTTCATTGTGTTGTTGGTTCAGGGTGGGAAGTGGCTGCGACTCGATATCGGCGTGAACTAACACTNGCTTTGTTTTGGTCCGGTAGCCCGTTTTGCAGTACCTACACGACGATCCATACTTGCCCCGACCGTGCCAAGTGCCCAGCCAAGACTGAAGCGGAGGATGTTGTCCAGATGAATGTTTTTGTTCTGGAAATGGATGATTCAGTTGGGGCGAATCTACATGATTTGATCGGCGAGACTCCTGGTTTCAACTGTCGCGGCATCTTTGAGGATATTGTTTCGCTGCGGTCGCTTGGTAAGTCAGATGAGCCCGGTTTACTGCTTGTAAACCGCGGACTGCCGGGTTTTTCCGGAGAGGAGCTTACAAGTATATTCAAGCAGCGTTTTCCGAAATGCCCAGTGGTGCCTTTTGCCACTTTCGAGGATAGCGAACAGTTGTTCAACTCCACTTCGGGTAGTTTGCACGGCTATTTTATGCACCGCACGCCGCCAGGTCGTTTGCTGCATCTGATTGAGGAAACTGTCGGTTTTGGTAACAAAGGTAGACTTAGCCCCATCGCAGCCAATCTAGCACGAATGGTGCGGCAATATTTCAAGAATCAAGTTGAGTTTTTGGCCGCTGAGCCTGTCAGCGATGTCNTGCCGCACCTGACGCCGCGCGAGCATGAGGTGATGACTCACCTCAGCCGGGGTGCTTTGGACAAGGAGATTGCCGAACTGCTGCGGATCAGCGCCTGGACGGTGCATAACCACCTCAAGAATATCTACGAAAAGCTAGGCGTTCAAAATCGCACCGAAGCGGTCATGGAGTATCTGCAAAAGTAAAAATGGCGGTATTTACCCCCCAAATTAGTTATTTGGTGAGTGGGCNTACCGTGCAACTGTTCGTGCCACGTTTTACTTACTGAAACAATGATTCCCCAATTGGCTCAGCTTTTGACTCCTGAGGAAGTTAAGCGTGTACACGAGGCGTCGCTCGAGATTCTCGATCAGGTCGGACTTGAGGTGAACAACCCCACGGCGCGGGAGCGGTTTCGCGAGCATGGGTGCCGCGTGGATGACTCGACCGAGCGGGTGACGTTTCCGCCTGCGGTGATCGAGGAATGCCTTAAGTCGATACCCNCCAAATTCACGTTTTATGCGCAGGACCCGGATTTTGATCGGGTGGTCCCAGACCATGCGCCTTTGGTTATAACTGCCAGTTCGGCTCCTAACATCATTGATCCGGTCACCGGTAAGGAGCGGTTTTCTACATCTCAGGATATCGCTCGTATCGCCCGCTTGATAGATGGCCTGTCCGCTATCGACTTATTTTCTGTCTCGGTACTCGCTGCGGATGCGCCGGCTGGACAATATAGTCTCTCGAGATTCTACACTGCGCTCAAGCATTGCCGCAAACCTGTGCGCGGTAGCGGCGACCCGGGTGTCGACTGTGAGTCGATTTTGCAACTTGCTTACGCTATCGCTGGCAGCGAGGGTGCCTACAAGGAGCGACCTTTCATTACGCACCATTACTGTCCGGTTATCTCGCCGCTGAAGATGGACGAGAACTCGACCGAGTTGTTGATGTTCTACACTGAACAAGGTTTGCCTAGCCACTCAACAGTTGTGCCCAACGCGGGGCTCACCTCGCCTATGACTTTGGTCTCGACGTTGGCTCAAGGCAACGCGGAGTTTCTTGCGCTAGCCGCGCTTATGCAGATGACCCGACAAGGTACACCGCTACTCTATAGTTCGCTTTCGACGGTTGGCGACATGCGTTCGGGTGCCTACGCACCGGGTGGGGTGGAGTGCGGCATGCTGAACATGGCCCACGCGCAGATGGCCAAGTTTTACAATGTGCCTTGCAGTGGCTATATCGGTCTAACCAACTCCAAGCTCAACGATGCTCAGGCCGGGTACGAAAAGGCACTCTCCTGCATGGGTGGGATGCTCGGTGGGATGCATGTGCTTCAATTTGCCGGCTTGATTGATGCGCTTATGGCGTTCGACTACGGTATGGCGGTGGTGGATAACGAGATCGCGCAGATGCTAAAGCGTGTCGCCCGTGGCATGGAGTTTTCTGATGATAACCTAGCTCTCGGTGAGATCAGCGCAGAGGGACCAGGTGGCATGTTTGTCGCCACCGACCGTACACTAGAGTTAATGACTTCCACCGCGCTGATGCCGGACGTCGCGGACCGTGACACTCGGCAGATCTGGACCGAGAACGGGGCTCTCGACACCTCAAGCCGCGCACTTCAAAAAGCCCGCGAGATTTTGGCTGAGGATCGCAAGACTCTTTTCTCGGCCGAGGTCGAAGAGCGCATCCGGGGTCAATTCGAGGGCATGGTCGCCGGTGATTTCACCATGCCGGAGGGATGGTAATTCTTTTTCTCAATGCCTAATAACAATTCTGAAAGGCCCGACTATGCGTCGATGAACCAATTGCTCTTCTCGGGCAAGGCACCCGAGGTGCAGCGGTTGACAGAGGAGGCAATTGCTAGCGGGCGTGACGTGCACGAGGTGCTTAACGATGGCCTGATTGCAGGCATGAATGTGGTCGGCGAGGACTTCAAGCGTAACAGGGTCTATCTGCCAGAGGTGGTGCTCGCGGCCCGTGCGATGAAGGCGGGCATGACCGTGCTCAACCCTTTGCTCACCGCGCAGCAAGGCGAGGGAGACTCCATGGGCACACTAGTCATGGGCACGGTTAAGGGCGACCTTCATGACATCGGCAAAAACCTAGTACTGATGATGGCCGAAGGCGCCGGCTTCAAGTGCGTCAACCTAGGTACCAATACCTCTGCGCAGGAATTTATTGCCGCCGTCAAGGAGCACGATGCAACCCTTCTCGGTATGAGCGCCCTGCTTACCACCACGATGATTTACATGAAAACCGTCATCACCGAGATGGAGGCTGCTGAGTTGGGTCATGTAAAAATTTGCGTCGGCGGCGCGCCGGTGACCCAGTTGTTTGCCGATGAGATAGGCGCAGACGGATATGCTCCTGATGCCGCCACAGCTGTCGATCTATTTAAGGAACTTGCATCGGAAAGCAGGAACACAGTGGCCGCTGATTGAAAAAGCTAAGTTGCAGAATCAAGAAACTTGAGTGTTATCGTCCAGATTGATTCCCACAGGATTGAGTCCGACACCGGTGCTACATTGTTTGANTTGGCCAAACGGATGGACGTGCGGATTCCCACCTCCTGTTCGGGCAATGGCAACTGTCGCGAATGCCTAGTCGAGATCAATGAGGGTGGCGAATTACTAAGCGCTCGCTCTCGGGAGGAGGACCATCTTCAGGGCGATTTTCGGCTTTCCTGCCGAGCGGCCGTTGAGACCGATTCGGGGACTATCCGATGCCAGACTTTGCAGCGTGGTGCGATTCGCATTGAGGAACACGGAGTTAGTTTGCCGTGCCTTGATGAGGTCCCCCCGCTTGGTCCGGCGGTGAGGCGTGACGGAGACCGCATTCTTCTCGACGGCGATGAGATCGACCGCACGGGTGGGCCGCTGCACGGGTTGGCCGTCGATCTGGGCACGACCACTGTGTCAATGCGCTTAGTTGATCTAGAGACCGGCCGCATCAAGGCCAGCCAGTCATTCGAGAATCCGCAACGCTTTGGTGGCAGTGATGTGCTGGCTCGGGTGAAATTTGACACCGACCATGGGGGGCGTCTGCTGCGCCGCACGCTTGCCGGTTACATGAGCCGTGCGATCGAGTCTTTCGGCGTATCTGCCGGAAGCATTTACGAGCTAGTACTGGTCGGCAACCCAGTGATGCGAGACCTTTTTTTTGGGCTGGATGTTTATCCACTTGGCCAGATGCCATATCGCTCTGTCACCGAGCAGGAGTTTCGCGATGGCCAACATCCTGACACCAGCTTGTCCAAGCGAGGAAAACAGTCGCTGCTGCCGATCCATCCCAATGGACGCGTATACACACTGCCGCTTATTGGGTCGCATGTCGGCTCGGACATGTCGGCCTGTCTGCTGGCCACCGGGATGGCCCGGGAGGATCGTACCGTTGCCGTGATGGACATCGGAACCAACACCGAGTTGGTGATCGGCAATCGCCACAAGCTTCATGCTGCCTCCTGCCCTGCCGGGCCGGCTTTCGAGGGAGGGCAGATTCAGTGTGGTATGCCGGCACTCGAGGGTGCCATTGAGCGCGTGCGGCTTGAGCAGGAAATGGAACTAGAAGTGATTGGCGGAGGCTGCCCTGTCGGTCTTTGCGGTTCCGGCCTTATCGATCTCCTCGGTGAACTGCTTCGCACCGGTAGAATTAACAGTTGCGGTCGGTTGACGGACGACTCCGAACGGTTTTGGGTCGATGCCAATAACAACATCTATCTAACCGAGGAGGACATCAGCCAACTTGCCCAAGCCAAGGCCGCCAATGTCGCTGGGCTCCATCTGCTCCATCAAAATTATGGTATAGATTTTTCAGACCTAGACCGGTTCTATCTCGCCGGTGGATTTGCCAGGCACATCGACCTCGACCATGCCCGCCGAATCGGACTGATCCCCGACCTTCCGGACGAGCGGATTGTGCAGGTCGGCAATGCTGCGCTTGAGGGAGCTACGCTTGCGCTGCTTTCGGTGGCGGCCCGCGAGGAGATCGGCAAACTTGTCCGAGGCATTGAGCATGTCGAGTTGGAGATGTTTCCTGAATTCTTTCACTGTTTTACTGACGGTGCCCAGTTTGAGTCGTTCCATTGTCGCATTACGGAGGCCATTATATGAGCAGCGCTTCGATAACAGTCCCGGTTGCCGAGTGGAAGCGCCACCTCTGTACGCCTGTTGGTGAGCCGCTCAGCGCGGACGCTCAATCTGGTGTTGAGCAGGCGTTGGCTTGGGTGAACGAGCACGGAAGTCCATGGAGTTTTATTTCTCAAACGGTCAACTTGGAAACGGAGGGCGACCTTATTCGCTTTGCTAACGGCATCTCATTCACGAGTCGAGCCTTGGCTGAAAAACTGCGCCTTGGTCAAGCGCGTTCAGCGGTGGCGGTAGCATGCAGTGCTGGGCCAGATGTGTCGGAGGAGATTCAGCGGTTGTGGGATGCAGAGCGTCCTGACGAGGCATTTTTTCTGAATGCTGCAGCTGCGGCTTGCACCGAGCAGTTACTGCTTTGGGTTCGCAAGTCAATATGTGACCGATTGGAGCCAGCCGGTTTGGCTGCACTGTCACATGAAAGTCCCGGCTACGATGGCTGGGAGTTGGGAGACCAGTATTTGCTGTTGGAATGGTTGGCTGCGCAGCCCGCTTGGCCAGGCGACACCAAGCTTACTATGCTCGATAGCGGCATGCTATCTCCGGAGCATTCGCAGCTTGCGCTGTTCGGCCTGGGACAGAGTAATGTGGTTGAAGCTTTCGAGTCAGGCGCGATGCCATGTATTGGCTGCAGCATGGATCCTTGTTCGTATCGGCGGGCGCAGTATGCCGGGGATGTCCAAGCCCAACTGACGTCTACTGCGTCCGGCGCGGTTGCATTCGATTACGCTTATCCGGACAAGGCGCTACGACGCTGGAGCCGTGAGCTGCTTATTGTCGATTCCTGCGACGAGCAGTATGTGCGGGCGACATTTCGTCCTGACTGCAAGACATGCAGCAATCTCGGCGTGCCTTTTGGGATAGATTACTCCATTGAATTGGGGCCACGTCGGGACGGCTTCCCGATCCGCAAACTTGCCTGTCAGCCAAGAGACTCTGACTACCAGTCGATGTGCTCCTATCTAAAAGATCCGGATGGGTTTCCGCGTGAAATGGTTGGCGTCCCCGGCTTTGTTGATCAGCAACTAGATCATGCGCTGGAGTGGGATCCGGTAGTTGAGCCGGCCGGGTGCCTTTGTCGCCAGCCAGCTCGCGACCACAAGTGGAAGATTGCGCTTCAAACCGTGCATTACAAATTACATTCCGATGAGTAGCAAACTGTTGGATAAACTAAAGGTGCGACCATTGCTTGGCGATGGCGCTATGGGTACACAACTTCAGCAGGCTGGGCTCGAAAGCGGTGGCTGCGGTGAGGCGTGGAACCTTAACGAGTCTGATCGTGTCGTGGCCATTCAGCGGCGCTATGTCGAGGCCGGTTCCGACTGCCTCATCACCAACACCTTTGGGGGTAGCCGCATTATGCTCGAGCGCCATATGGAAAATCCGGATGTCGTCGGGATTAACAAGGCAGCTGTCGAAGTTGCCCGTCGTGCATTCGGAGATTTGGAAGGTTTTGTGCTCGGTGATATTGGGCCGTTCGGTGGGTTAATGGAGCCGTATGGTGAAGTTACGCGCGCGGAGGTTGACCGTGCCTTTGTCGAGCAGGCTAGGGCGCTCGTTGAGGCCGGTGCTGACGCGATTATTATTGAGACCCAGACGGTGTTGGATGAGGCAGGCGCTGCTATCGCGGCTGCCAAAGAGGCCGGTGCTCCGTGTGTGATCGCTTCCATGGCGTTTGACCTCACTCATGAAACTCGAGAACTTCGCACTATGATGGGGACTGATCCGGATGAGGCGGCTGACTTTTTGGAGAAGGCTGGTGCGGATGTGCTCGGGCTCAATTGCGGTACCAATATCGACATGGCAAGTGCCAAGGCTGCCGTGAAGCGTTATCGGGATTTTTCCGGTCTACCGATCATGGCTCAACCCAATGCCGGACAGCCCGTCCTACAGAATCTAAAGGTGATTTACAACCAGACTCCCGATGAAATGGCTTCTCAGGCTCATGATATCCTTGAGGCCGGGGTCGACATACTTGGTGCATGCTGTGGTAGTACGCCTGAGCATATCGCCGGTTTGCGTGAACGGATGAACCATTTTATCGAGACAAGAACCAAGGTTGAATAATGGAAAAACTGATTGAGGAAAACTCAGCTGCTGCAGAGTGGCTGCCAGAGAACAAGCCGGACGGTTCCGGAATTGGTGCAAATTATGTGGATGCTTTTCTAAAGCCTCTCAACTTGGAACTTGATGAGGGGGTGCGTCTCGCTTGCAAACGTCGAGGTTTAAAGATCACCGTCAATCTGGGTGAGAGCAAGGGCGAGGCCATCTTGCGCCGTCTAGAGTACGGCCCTGATGTCCGAGCCATTCTCAGCGCTGCGCTGGCCGAGGCATTCACTCAGGCAGGGGCCACCTGTGAACTCTCCGGTGGCAATATTCGAATCGTTTATTAATTTTCATGAACATCTATGTTTGTATAAGGCAGGTGCCGGACACCACGACGCGAATCAGGTTGCGCGAGGACGGCAATGGAATTGATGAGACCGACATTCAGTGGATCATCTCGCCGCATGATGAACTGGCCATTGAGGAGTCGTTGAAACTGCGCGACCGCCATTCGGGTTCGACCGTCACTGTGCTTTCGGCCGGACCGGAGCGGGTGACCGAGTCTCTTCGGATGGCTCTCGCCATGGGTGCAGACTCCGCCGTCAGGCTGGATTTGTCCGGAGACGCCGACTCGGCAATGAATACAAAGGCACTGGCTGCAGCCATTGGCAAACTGGGCGCAGCGGACGTCGTATTTGTGGGCAAGGAGGCAATAGATGACGGTGCGGGTGCGGTTGGAACCATGCTGGCCGTGAAGCTTGGCTTTCAGTGTATCAATGTGGTCAATGGTATCGATTTCGGCGAGGGCTCTGTCACGTGTCGCCGCGATGTCGGGGGCGGGAACATTGAGATCATCGAGACCCATCTTCCGGCGGTGATCTCGGCTCAGGTCGGTCTCAACGAGCCTCGTTATGCAACCGCGCTCAATATCATCAAAGCGAAGAAAAAACCGATCGAAACCCTGTCCGCTGATGATCTTGGCATTACCGAGGTCAACCGCAAAACGCTCTACAAAAACTTCGAGTTGCCGCCGCCGAAACAGCCATGCCGCTTCATCGAGGGTTCGCCGACCGAGCAAGCCACCGAGTTGGTCCGAGTACTCATGGAGGACATTGAAGCAATCTAACCGGAGAATTGATAATGAAAGTTTTAATTATTGCCGAACATAAAAATGGCGTCCTTTCGGAAGCCACACGCGAATTGTTTGGACTGCCTCTTGATCAGGCGGAAATTCATGCAGTCGTTGCCGGGGAGGGCATCGCGCCGATTGCTGAGCCGCTTGGCCAACTGGGCGCAGTCAAGGTACACCTCATTGAGTCGCCTGCTCTGGCAGGAGGCACTGGGGAATCGCTTGGCCAAGCGCTTGGCCAAGTCATCCCGCAACTGGCACCCGACGTGGTGCTTGCAGCGCACACACCTCAGGGAAGGGATCTGGCTCCGCGCTTGGCTGCAGTGCTTGATGCTGCTCTGGCCACCGACTGTATCCAAGTCAGTTGCGAAAGTGATCAAGTGNCCGTTCGCCGTCCGGTTTATGCTGGCAAGGCTACGGCAGAGATGGAGTTTACGGATGACAGTTTGAAGGTCATTACGATACGCCCGCGTACTGCCAANGCGCCTGAGCCGGATGCGGGTCGGAGCGCAGAAGTCTCCACGATGAGCATTGAATTGCCGGAACAAAAAACAGTCCTGAAAGAAATCATTGCTGGAGGCGGGGAACGCCCTGACGTTACCGAGGCGGCGATTATCGTGACTGGAGGCCGTTCGCTTGGTAGCGCGGAGAACTTCAGCATTATCGAGAATTTTGCCGATACGATTGGCGCGGCTGTTGGTTCATCTCGAGCGGCGGTTGATGCAGGTTATCGCCCTTACCGCGATCAGGTTGGGCAGACCGGTAAGGTGGTGTCACCACAGGTCTATATAGCCTGTGGGGTCAGTGGCGCGATCCAGCATCTGGCTGGCATGCGAACCTCCAAGCACATTGTTGCGATCAACACCGATCCTGAGGCACCAATTTTTCAGGTGGCAGACCACGGTATCGTCGGTGATTTGTTCGAGATCGTGCCTTTGCTGACCGAAGCTGTAAAAAAACGGAATGGCGGTTGATCATGGACTCCATTGGTGACGCGGCAATTGTGGTGATCGGCGGGGGCGGCGTCGGTTGTGGCGTGGTTCACAGCCTCTGTCAGGCCGGCAAGACCGATGTGCTGTTGCTCGAGAAAAACGAGGCGCTTGCCTCGGAGACCACCTCGCAAGCGGCCGGGCTTGTTGGTCAGGTGCGCACCAGTGTCGATCGTGTCAGGTTGGCGATGTGGTCGGTTAAGACTTTTTCTGAGATGGAAGCCGATCCGGAGGCCAAACCGGGTTGGCGTCAGGTTGGCTCGCTAAGGATTGCCCTGACCGACGAACGTGTGGCGGAGTTTGAGCGAATGAAGTTGACCGCTGACGAGGCAGGGTTGAAGACCGCGTTTATTAGCGCCGATGAGGCCCGGGCCAAGTGGCCGATGTTCGATTTTTCTCCTGCCAAGTCGGTGTTGTGGTGTCCCAGTGACGGNTATCTTCAGCCCAATGACCTTGCCATGGCCTATGCNCATCGCGCNCGACTAGCTGGGGCGCGTCTCGCCACGGGCGTGACGGTCGAGGGCATCCGTACGGAGNACGGCCGTGTTGTTGGTGTTGATACAAACCGGGGAGCGATCGCTTGCGACACTGTTATCAACGCCGCAGGTGCGCACGCTTGGCATGTTGCGCAAATGGTCTGTTTAGATCTTCCGATTTTTCCGGTGCGCCACGAGTATTTCGTGAGTGTCGATGCCGATGGCATGAACCCGGATCTGCCGGTCATGCGCGTGCCGGACGCTTCGCTCTACCTACGTGCCGAGATTAACGGGCTACTGCTTGGCGGCTGGGAGCCGGAATCGCTCTCGCTCAAGCCCGATGATTTCAAAAANGGGAAAAAAACGCCCCACATAGAAGAAGACTGGGAGGTGATGGGTTGGTTCATCGAGAAGATTGCACCGCTCTATAGTAGGGCGGCAGACCTGGGTGTCCGCAGTATCTTCAAGGGCTGGCCGACTTTCGTGCCCGACGGAAGATTCATAGTTGGCGAGAGTCGTCAACTTGGGGGGTTCGTTATGGCCGGCGGTTGCAATGCCCATGGGGTTAGTGGTTCGGCAGGCATTGGGCGTCACGTGGTAGAGTCGATGCTCGAGTCGGAGCCGTCCGACTACGTCCGCAGTCTAAGCCCCGATCGATTTCTCGACACAGACTGGGAGGCCACCGAAGCTCAAGCTTCGGCCAAGCGAATCTACGAAACCTACTATGGACTCGGGAGCTGAATCCAACATAACACTTCCGGAGCGCGCACGGGTGGTGATCATTGGCGGCGGGGTGGTCGGGTGTAGTGTGGCTTATCATCTTACGCGGCTAGGATGGAAAGATGTCACCTTGCTTGAGCGAAAGACGTTGACCGGCGGTTCGACCTTTCATGCGGCTGGCCTAGTTGGACAACTCCGAAGCTCGGCCAGTATCACGCAACTGCTCAAGTACAGCGTTGAGCTTTACAGTAAGCTCGAGGCGGAAACCGGTCAGGCCACTGGCTGGAAAGCCAACGGCGGTTTGCGTTTGGCTTGCAATCAGGAGCGCTTGGCCGAGATCAAGCGGCAGGCGACTACCGCGCACAGTTTCGGGCTTGAGATGCACCTTCTTTCGCCTAATGAGGCCAAGGAGCTTTGGCCTTTGATGGATGTCTCGGATGTGATCGGTGCGGCGTTCTTGCCGACCGATGGTCAGGCAAGTCCATCTGACCTATGTCAGGCCTTGGCCAAGGGCGCGAAGATGGAGGGCGCGAAGATCATCGAGGGCTGTCGTGTAACGGGTTTCGACATCCGTGACGGTCGGGTGGTCGGTGTGCAGACTGATTCCGGCAACATCGAGTGTGAGGTTGCGGTCAACTGCTGCGGTATTTGGGCGCGCGAATGCGGACGCTTGGCCAATGTCTCCGTGCCAGTGCAACCGATGCAGCACCAATACCTTGTCACCGAGCCGATTGAGGGGGTGACCGCCGATCTGCCGACACTGCGNGACCCGGATCGGCTTTGCTATTTCAAGGAGGAAGTTGGTGGACTTGTGATGGGTGGTTATGAGTTGGATCCGATGCCTTGGACACCGCAGGATGGCATCCCGAGTGACTTTCATTTTCAACTGCTCGACAGCGACTGGGATCAGTTCGAAGGACTGTTCCTGCAGGCCGTAGGCCGTGTGCCTTCGCTTGAGAGTGCTGGTATTCGCCAACTAATCAATGGGCCGGAGGCTTTCACGCCGGATGGCAGCTTCATCCTCGGTGAATCGCCGGAGTTGCGCGGCTACTTTGTTGGTACCGGCTTCAATGCCTATGGCATCGCCGCCAACGGCGGCGCAGGGCGGGCATTAGCAGAGTGGATTGTCGGTGGCGAACCGTCGATGGACCTTTGGCCTGTGGACATTCGGCGTTTTGGGGAACATCACCGAGATACAAAGTTTCTCATTGAGCGAACAACCGAGGCCACAAGCAAACATTACACGATGGCTTGGCCAAGCGAGGAGCACGAGTCGGGGCGACCGCTGAAAACCTCGTCGCTTTACCTGCGCCTTAAGGCAGCTGGCGCCTGTTTCGGTAGCAAGTTTGGGTGGGAACGTCCGAATTGGTTTGCTCCCTCGGGTTTTGAACCGAGAGATGAACCAAGCTACGGTCGTGCGAACTGGTTCGAGCACGTGGCCCGTGAACATCGGCATACTCGCGAGGCGGTATCGCTTTTTGATGAGTCGTCCTTTGCTAAATTTCAGGTTACCGGTCCCGACGCTGAGAAGGCGCTTTCGTGGGTTTGCGCCAATGATGTGAGTGTTCCACCGGGCCGACTGGTTTACACGCAGCTCTGCAATCAACGGGGCGGTATCGAGGCAGACCTGACCGTTTGCCGTCTGGCTGAAAACGAATTTTACATCGTCACTGGAACTGGCTCGTCGGCACGCGACTTTAATTGGATCGAGCGCAATATCCCTGATGAATGCGATGTGCAGTTGATGGAGGTCTCCTTAAAGAATGCCGTTCTTGGTTTGATGGGTCCGCTGTCGCGACAGGTGCTTGCGAAGGCGACCGACACTGTCCTTTCCAATGAGGCTTTTCCGTTTGCCACTTCGAAGGAGATTCAGATTGCCGGCGAGACTATTCTGGCAATGCGAGTCACGTTTGTCGGTGAATTAGGCTGGGAATTGCATATGCCGGTTGAATCGGTAGCAGCGGTTTACGACCGGCTAATGGAGCTTGGCGAGGAGCACGGAATAGCCAATGCCGGTTACCGTGCCATCGATAGTTTGCGACTTGAAAAGGGATACCGGATCTGGGGCTCGGACGTGACGCCCGACCACACGCCGCTCGAGGCCGGTCTGGGCTGGGCGGCCAAACTGAAAACCGACACATTTTTCCTTGGCCGCGAGGCGCTTGAGCAACAGAAGGCCAATGGTCTGGCCAAGCGTTTGGCATTTTTCACTGTGGTTGATCCCGAGGTGGTGCTATTGGGCCGCGAGACAATTTATCGAAATGGTGAACGCGTGGGTTGGTTGACCAGCGGTGGTTTCGGGCACACCGTCGGCCAAGGTATCGGTATGGGTTACGTGCGAAACACCGACGGAGTGGACCAGGAATTTTTGATCAGCGGAGATTATGAGTTGGAGGTCGCCTGCAAGCGCATCCCTGCTCAGTTATCAATGCATCCAGCCTACGACCCGAAATCCGTCAGGGTGAAAATGTGATGGAAACGCCAGCGATACAGCTGACGCGTGAAACATTTGGCAACATTCCTCCATCGTCGGTGGTGGCGTTTTACATCATGGCCATTGTTTCGATGCTGGTGTTTGTCTGGGGTGTTTGGCGGCGTTGGAAACTTTGGCAGCAGGGCAGGTCGATATCGGTTCGTCAAATCCTGACCGGAAACTTTCAAAGATTAAAACCGCGTCTTGGTCGGTTGCTGAAGGAGGGTCTCGGTCAAAAACGGGTGCGTGGTCGCGGTCTGGCCAGTTGGGCGCACATCATGATGTTTGCCGGGTTCATGATGTTGTTTCTCGGTACGACACTCCTAGAGATCGATCACCTCGCGTCCAAGATATCGGAGCGATTTCATTTCCATCAAGGTTGGTATTATGTCGTCTACGAGGTGACGCTGGATATATTTGGTCTGCTGTTTATTGCCGGGATTTTGTTATTCGCATGGCGGCGAATGCGGCGGCCATCCAGCATTGGCCATCGCATGAGTGATTGGACTGCTCTCATTTTGTTTTTGGCCATAGGGCTGACAGGCTACTTGGTTCAGGGGTTGAGGATTGTTTGGGATAAGCCGGAGGGTTTGGCGCTTTGGTGTTCGCCGGTGGGTGCCTGCATAGCCAAGCTCTTCGATGGCATGAGTGAATCGACGAGCCGCTCCGCCCATTTGGGTGTGTGGTGGGTTCACGCAGGGATGAGTTTTGGGTTTTTCGCGATGATCCCGTTCACGAGACTGCTACATTTTATTACAGGCCCAATGAACCTGTTTTTTTCCACCCCGACGCTTGGCAAGTTAAAGCCGATCACGATTGAGGAGGTCGAGGAAACAGGCGTGGTTGGAGTGTCGGAGATTGCGCACTTGGACCAGCAGCAGCTCCTGAGCCTCGACGCCTGCATGGAGTGTGGTAGATGCCAGGACGCCTGCCCGGCGTATGCTTCCGGCAAACCGCTTTCGCCCAAGGTTGTTGTGCAGGATTTGAAGTCTTTGATGGAAACGACTGCGCGGGGTGAGGCACCGGCGATGCATGGGGGGGTGATTCAGGCTGAAACCGTCTGGTCGTGTACGTCGTGCAATGCCTGCGTGACTGCATGCCCAGTGCGGGTCGATCCTCTTGGCTTGTTATTCGATCTTCGTCGGGACCGGGCTGCAGAGGGTGCTTTGGCCGGTTCTGCCGCCAATTCCATGCGCCAGATGCAGACCAAGGGCAACCCGTGGGGTTTTCCGCAGGNTGAGCGCCTGGCTTGGGCTGAGGGNCTTGATGTTCCCCTGGCCAGCGACAACCCAGGCTTCGAGGTTTTGTGGTGGGTCGGTTGTGCTGGTTCGTTCGATCGCCGTGCGCAAAAGGTCACCCGCTCAATTGCGAAACTTTTGATCAAGGCCGGTGTCAATTTCGCTGTGCTTGGGCCAGACGAGTGTTGTACCGGCGACTCCGCGCGTCGACTGGGTGATGAGTTTTTGTTCCAGGAACTGGCCGAGACCAATCACGCAACACTTAAGAAACACAACACCCGAAAGATTCTCACCCAGTGTCCGCACTGCCTGAACTCGTTGACGCACGATTATCCGCAATTTGGTGATTCGTTTGAGGTGACCCATCACACCGAGTTTTTGCAGCAGTTGATCGACGAAGGCAAACTGACTGCGCCAGGTGAAAACGGTTCGGTTACTTATCACGACCCATGCTACCTCGCGCGGGTCAACGGTGTTCATCAGGCGCCGCGCGACTTGCTTGGAAACGGAGTCAGTGAGATGGTCAATCGCCGTGAAAAAACCTTCTGTTGCGGTGCCGGTGGTGGTCGTATGTGGATGGAGGAAGAGGCCGATCAACGAGTCTCTGTGTTGCGAGCGAAGGAGGCAGTGGCCACGGGCGCGAAAACGGTTGCCGTTGGTTGCCCGTTCTGCCTGACGATGATGACTGACGGCGTCAAATCGTGCGGCTCTGGCGCCGAGGTCGAGGATGTTGCCGAGAACTTGGCCAAGCGACTTGGTTTGTGAACTAATTAGGAGAGTCCGCCGTTGGTTTTAATTGATGAACGAATCAAATGATAATTTTCGAGATCGGTCACTTCGCTGGATGCCCGGCGGTTCCAACGGAGAATACGGCATTCCAGAAGGTGACGCCCCGGTAATCGAGCGGGGAGCCGGTTGTCGTGTATGGGACACCGCTGGCCGCGAATATCTCGACATGACCATGGCTTGGGGTGCGGCGCTTGTTGGTCACGCCCATCCTAAGGTGCTAGAGGCGGCCAATGCGGCGGCCGTCAATGGTGCCAACTTTGCTGCTGTAACACGGTCGATGGTGGAGCTGGCGGAACGCATCGCCGACCTCAGTTCTTGCGTGGAGCGTATCCGTTTTGTTGCCAGTGGCACTGAGGCAACGATGTTATGTTTGCGTACGGCACGGGCTGCGACCGGTCGTCCAAAAATTTTGAAATTTGAAGGAGCGTACCACGGGCAGCATCCGGAGGGGATAGCAAGCCTTGTGGGCAGCGAGCCGCCTGAGTGGCCGCAGTCTGACCCGGCAGGTACGGGTGCGCCTTGGGTCGAGCGCGATGTGCTGGTCGCGCCGTATAACGATCTTGCGACAACGGAACGAATTCTCACTGATCACGCTGCNGACTTGGCTGCCGTAATCGTCGAACCATTGCACCGATGTCTACCGCCGGTCGACGGCTTTTTGCAGGGTTTACGCGAAGTCACGGCGAGGCACGGCATAGTNCTTGTGTTNGANGAAGTAGTCACCGGCTTTCGGTTGGCACTGGGTGGAGCGCAGCAATATTATGGTGTCTCNCCTGATCTCGTTGCCTATGGCAAGGGCCTTGGAGGTGGATTTCCAATCGGTGCCTATGGNGGTCATGCCGAAATNATGGAGGCCGTGAATGAGCAAAGACTACCAGGACCGAACTATGCCTGGTCCGCCTCGACCACCGGTGGCAACCCNGTNTCTTGCGCTGCTGCGATGGCGGCTATCGATGTGTTTAGTGAGCCGGGCGTTTATGATCGGCTTCACTCTCTAGGTGGCCAGCTNCGGACAGCGCTTGGCCAAGCGCTTGATCAGGCGGGCGAGACGGCGCAGGTGTTGGGCGATGGTCCTTTGGCTCAGGCGGCGTTCCTTGATCGACCGGTTCANAGCCACCGCGACTGGCTTGCTGCCGATCGACAGCGTGGTCGCGCCGTGATGCTGGAACTACTGCGACTAGGTGTGTTCCTTAATCCGATGGGGACCAAGCTCTACCTTTCCCTTGCTCACAGNGAAAATGAGATCGACGAGCTGGCCGATCACTTCTCCGCTGCCCTAAAGATTACCCGTCAGGCTTAATGTTGGCAGAACTTAAAGAAGGCTGATGATTTAAGATAATGGAAACAGCCAATTCAGATTGATATTTCGCTCTTGGCCAACTGTTTACAATAAAGGGAAAAGTTCTTCGTTTAATTGCTGTTCCAGTGTTGTAGGAACCGTGTCCGGACTTCGGATACTGTAGCGTAAAGAACCGCCACCTCATCCTTTTCACTGGCCAGGCGATCTACATGGCTGAGTACCTCGTCGTACTTGTTAAAATGTTCATGGGCACTGCCTTCGTGAATCGCCAAACAAACAGCAGTCGGTTCACCTGCCTTGGCCTTCTCGACATGCAGGCCGATGATCCGTTTCATGTCATTGGCCGACACCATCCAGTCAATCTTGCTGTTCTGTGGAATCTCTANCAGTGGCTTTCCATCGTATGCTTGAAGGAACGGCTCTGTGCTGGTCGGGAGGATGGATTTTTGTGAGATGCGATANGGCGCGGAGCGAATGGTGATGCTGGCGTCCCAACCAGACAANTCATGCCATGATGGTGCGTACTNTGCCCCTATCTCGCGTCCGGGCGGAAANGCTGCTGCGCTGGCTGTGTAACCTCCGGCTGCGATGCGTTTCTGCAATTCAAGGTTGGTCGTGTAAAAACCGGCACAAAACGTTCTAGGCACACCCAGTCCCTGATCCTTGAATTTCGCCAATGTGAAATCGAGCATCCCTGAAATTTCGTCACCGTTGTAGGCCGACATTGGCACACTATAGCCGGATGGATCGGAGCTTCCTCTGGCCTGTTNGGCTGAGACACTGGGGCGAGTACGATACTTCACCCCGGCACTCTCAACGAAGGTACGGTACATGTGCAGATGGACCCCGATCTCGGCTCCGTATTCATCACGCGACTCTTTGACATAATCCTCCATCTTCTTGCGAAGCGGAGTCGGTGTGGTGTAGGCAACCGGATTATAAAGGTGCGTCCAGCGCATTTGCGGATGATTTTTTGTCAAGTTGCGCAGCGCAGCCAGATCATTGGCCTCCATCGTCCAAGGTCGGTCAAAGTGCGAAACCATCGTCACATAAACAACCGGGCGTTTTTTGTTTTTTGATTCCTGTCCAAGGAATNCCTCTTCACAAGCGAGTAACGAGACAAGGCTCAGCAGAATTGTATGAGAGGGGAACATTAATCAGTTCANATCCTTCTCCTGTGAGATGGCNTGGAGGTGTTTTCGGCCTCGCAGGAAAAGCTGATTCCCAACCAGTGCAGGTGAGGAGACGACTTGTTCTCCAAGTTNGTTCCGGGCCAGGATGTTTAGTTCTCGCGAGCGCTTCAGGACGAGCGTCGTGCCGCTGCGGTCAGTCAGNTANATCCGNCNGGCGNCGCCCACGGGAGAACCGTAGATGTTCGAAAGTCCCTTGAGGCGTTGTCGGTCAATGTACGTTTTGCCGTTCTGCGCATTCACTGCGGAATAGAGCGCCTGGTTCGACTGNGTGTAGATGAGCAACCCNTCGTACAANAATGGTGAGGGTACGTATGGGGTGCCGCGTTTCTTGGTCCAAAGAATCTTATCGGATCCGGANATNTCTCCCCGGGCATCCAGNGGGATGGCCATCAGGGAATAACCCTTGTATCCGCTCATGCAATAGACCACGTCGCGNTCNACNACCGGGCAGGGTATGGCNTTGCCGGTTAGGCCAGTGCTTTTCCAGATNANCTTCCCGGNATNCAGATCNTAGCTGCGGANCTTGCCTGAGGCGGTGGTGATGACTTGAGTCTTACCTCCCGNCTTAACCACTGCCGGGGTGGCCCAAGTGTTGCCTTCATTGCGATTAACCTTCCAAAGTAGTTTACCGGTCTTGGCATTAAGGACCTGAATGGTGGATTGCCGCTTGTGATCACGAACAATGACAAGTTTACCGTTGTGCACCACNGGGGAGGAACCTTCNCCNAGGCTGGCGCTCACATGCGCTTTGCCGAGATCGGTGTCCCAGAGCTTGTTACCGTCCAGGTCGAAGCAAAACAATCCGGCGGAACCGAACCAACAATACAAACGTTCCCCGTCGGTCGTAGGGGAGGCCGAGGCGAAATCGTTGTCACCATGCGTGCCCTCATGCGGAATTCGACGGGTTGCCAATCGGCTCCAAAGCATATTGCCGGTGTTTCGGTCCATGCACAGCACTACAAATTCGTAGAAGGTATTCGGATGCGTGATGCCGAAGATCCGCTTGGGTTGATCCTCTGGTCGGGGCAGGGTGGGATCAACTTCACCAGTGTTAATCGATGTCAGGAGGAATAGTTTATTCTCCCAGATGATTGGCGTGGAACTACCCTTTCCCTCGATCGGGACCTTCCACTGGATGTTGTTGGTTGGGCTCCACTGGACGGGAGGTTTTGCCGTGATGGAGACACCATTGGCATCCGGTCCACGCCAGTGATGCCAGTTGTTTGACTTGGCCTCTGCAAATTGATCTGCAAGCCCTTGGCCAAGCGGAAGTGCAACGGCAATGAGACCAAGCGCTACGATTGCTATACAATTGGATTTGTTAAGAAAATATTCCTTCATTTTTTTGGGGAAAGAGTGAATTGATTCTTTATGCAATAAAGTGCAGTTCGAGAACGGCATGGTGCAGCAAATGCATGAAAAAGTTACACCGTGCCGACATGATGGCAATGGGATATTACTCAGCCAGTTTTAAACGGAAGTAGACCTGTTGGAAGGGTTGTATGCTCTGATCTTCAAACCGGATCGTGTCCCCGGTGCCCTTGTAGGTTTTGGCCATTACCCAATTCTTTAAATCTTGTGAATACTCGACAAAATATCCTTTGCCGACCTGGCTGTGGAAGTCGAAACCAAATGGTTTTCTGGTAAAGGTCAGGATCTCAATGATGCCGGGCGATCCGGTATCGATGAAGATGCCATTGTCAATGAAGATCCCTTCAGCTGCCGCAGGGTGGCTCGCATCGATGTAACCGTTTTGACCACCGGCAAGATCAATCGTGCCCTTGTTATCAATATTCTCGCTGCTGAATACCACCGTGCCGCCACTCCCACCACCGCCACTGGATGCACCCTTACCAGTAGCATTGATTAAAACCGGTTTATCGAACGAACCAAGTGAGGTTCCAGCTGAAATCGTGATTGAAAAGCCTGATACATCAAATAGTTCCTTGGCGCTTGCATCATATACCATGAATGTGGCGCTTTCATTTGCATCTGCAGTTTGAATGGGCAAATTGAACAAGGCTGCTCCTTGAAATACCAGCGCGTATGTTTTTCCTCTCAACTCGTCGCCCACGTAAACCGCCAGAACGTCTCCCGGTTCCGCGGGTTCATCGTTAATGGTCAAGGTTCC
>PBKH01000002.1 GCA_002721375.1 Verrucomicrobiales bacterium | reverse complement strand
GGCAATTACCACCAGCAACTCAATGAGTGTGAACCCAAGTATGACCTTGGTGCCCAATGTTTTGCGAACCGTTGTTTTTTTCATTGTTTCGAAATTCTTAATTATTATTCAACCCATTCTAGGCTGAAAATTATTACTGAAACAAAATCTTGACTCTCTTGACCTCTGGCGTCAACGTAAAACACGATGAATAGTATGCATTTTCAATGTAATAGGGCTCGTGAAGTTGCTTAGCCAAGACATTCAGCTTTGGTGAGAGAATGGGGTGGCTTAGTAATGAATGTTTCCCATTGTCCCCATAGGATTAGATTCAGCACAATTGTTTCAACTCTTTTATCAGAAGTAATCTTGAAAGTGGTTGGGCGCAAAAAAAAGACCCACCCGTTTTGGGAGGGCCTTGTGAAGTTTATAAAATCAATTATTTCCCAGCTGGGAACATTAATTCGTCTTGCAAAGGAGGAGAATCTGTCATCGCCTGCTGCAACCTTTGGCTGCTAACTTGTTGGACAGATGAATCAGACAACAGGATGTTTCCTTGTTCCTCATGGATAGAAGTAGTCCATTCCGGTACATTAGACTTGAAGGGCTGCTTGAACTGGATGTGCTTGCCCTGGTTGTCTGTATCGTTGTCATAGGTTTTCTTAGCATCAGCTCCGGGCTTGCCAAATGAGACGTTGCGAGTGCCAGACAGTAGGTTTTGTGGCTTTGCTTCGTCGGCATCCTTACCGATGAAGTAACTCATGCTCAGGTTGCCGCCTTTGCCTTTTTTACCAGCAAAAAGAACGGCGCCCTTTGCGGGCCTTCTGACTTGATCCGCATCAGCGAACATGGTGGCTTGGTTACGATTGCCATCACGAGGGCTACGAACCACTTTCGGGTTGCTCAACTCGTTCGACAGTGCCTGCCAGTGCTTGTAGAACATTTTGTTTTGCTTCCTTTCGACATACTCAGCAGATCCGCCTTCTATCTCAGGTACCATCCAAGGGAAACGATCTGAGTTGTCAGTTGCGTAGATGCGAGTGGCAACACCAATCTGCTTGAGATTGTTTACGCAGGAGATGCGCTGTGCCTTTGCCTTTGCTTTTGCCAATGCAGGCAGAAGCATGCCGGCCAGAATGGCAATGATTGCGATAACGACCAACAGCTCAATGAGCGTGAAGGCCCCGACTTTGTTTTTATGAAAACGCTTCATGATGCGGTTCTCGGTTTTTGATATAGTTAACAGTTAACTCTTCACCGTACGGGTAAAAGGAAGGCGCAGCTTTAGTTCAGTGGGAACCTTTGTCAACGCCAAACTACAAAAAAAATAGCACGCAAAATGCCATTCTTTACTGCTTGTTCAATGCATCAAAACAATCCCCTGAGGAACCTTGTTTGGCGTGATTATCACTCGGTATGCGTGAATCGCACACATAAGGGTTTTTTTATTTGTATTCTTTAGTTTAATGGGAGATGTCAAAATTTTGATTGTTTTGAGTTCTATTCCTCGCATTTGCCTTGCTCCTTGATTAGTGAAAACTTTTTTCGTCGATTGGTTTGCGTTGTGATAAGAGTTGGTACGGGATACAAGCCTGTCGATGGCAATGAAATTGCTAAAGAAGCGCTACAGTATGGTATACATTCGTATTAGGACAAAATGGGATGAATCTTGATAATCGACTGCTACGACTGCTGGGTCGCAAACAGTATGTCCCGGCCGGTGTAGACGATATCACTCAAAAACTAGGGCTTGGCCAAGAGCAGGCGAAGGAGGTGCGCCGTGCACTGCGTTCACTGGTTCGATTGGGTCGGGTTGTGAGGCTTCCTGATAAGAGTTTTGCTCTACCGGCCGACGAGGATCTCCTTGCTGGCCGTATCCTCATGAACCGGCGCGGCGGTGGAAGGGTTGTAACTACCGATGCNTCGCAGCATGCTATAGATATTTCACCCAGCTCAGCTGGCACNGCGATGCACAACGACCGTGTCCTTGTNCTNGTAGATACAGCTCGNGGCNGCCGTCGTTCTACTGGGCCAAGTGGNAAGGTGGTCGAGGTGCTAGAGCGAGCCCGNACGCGGGTGGTGGGNACGCTGGAGAAATCGCGGCAGCTATGGTACGTCGTGCCGAGCGATCCTCGGATCACACACGACATTTATCTGCCCAAGCTTGCCCAAGNTGGCAAGCANAAGCTCAANACCAAANTTAAGCGCGGNGACNGGGTGGTNGTCGAGATCACCGAGTGGCCATCGCGCCACAACGCGCCGGAGGGNCGATTNGTGGAGGTGATTGGCAATCCAACTAAGTCTGGCGTTGATGTAGAGTCCGTCATCCGGCAGTACGAGTTGCCCACGCGTTTTTCGGGCAAGATCAAAACCGAGGCGAAACGCTTAGGCNCAAAGGTGACGGCGGCTGATCGCAAGAGTAGGCGTGATTGCCGCAAACATTGTGTCGTTACAATNGACCCGATCGATGCGCGGGACTTTGACGACGCAATCTCGCTCGAGCGCATCGAGGGGCGACGTTGGCGTTTGTGGGTGCACATTGCCGATGTGTCCCACTACGTCACGCCCGGCAGCCTTCTCGACAAGGAGGCTCGTCGACGAGGCAATTCAACGTATCTTATCGACCGAGTCATACCTATGTTGCCTGAGGCGCTGAGTAACGAGTTGTGCTCTCTCAAGCCTGGGGTCGATCGACTGGCGCGCAGCGTGGAGTTTGTGCTAAACGATCGCGGCCGTGTGGAGGAGGCGAAATTCCACTCGACGGTAATCTGCTCAAAGCGTCGTTTTTCGTATGATGAGGCGATGGCAATTCTCAGTCGCAAACCGGTCGGNNAAATCGAGCAAATGCTCCACGATGCCCATCGNCTCGCGCAAANGNTGCGGCAGACACGATTCCGATCAGGTGCGCTTGATCTGGATATGCCTGAGCACAAGGTGCTGCTCGACTCCAAGGGTCGCNTGAACGAGGTGCGAAGGGTTGAAAATGATGAGTCCCATCAGTTGATTGAGGAATTCATGCTGCTGGCTAATGAGGCGGTTGCCAAGGAGATCAAGAGACGACGCACCAAGGCCATTCACCGNGTTCACGAAGAGCCGGATACAGAGAAACTCGACAACNTTCGTTCGCAGGCGGCGTTGATGGGGCTGCGAGCCGGGAATCTGGCCGACCAGAAACAGGCTGGGAAATTCCTTNCCGGACTAAAGGGTCACGTTCTAGCGGANGTTTTCCGCATCGGCTATTTGCGGTGCATGAAACGGGCCTGTTACTCTACAGAACCGATAGGCCACTACGGTTTGGCNAAGGAAGANTATGTCCACTTTACCTCGCCGATCCGACGGTATGCTGACCTGATCGTGCATCGTGTCGTTTACCAGCGGGCAAAGCTTGACGCAACGGCGTTGTCTGCAGCGGCCGANCATATATCGCTAACCGAGCGCAACTCCGCCGACGCCGAGTGGGACAGCAAGCTGGTCAAGCTGCTGGCGCACTTGCAGCGTCAGTTGGACCAAAAGAATCCGGAGACATACACTGCAATGGTCACCGAGGTGCGTAACATCGGTGCGATGGTGGATATCTCTGAACTGGGGCTGAAAGGGCTGGTCAAGAAACTGGCATTCAGCGACGACCATTACCGTTTCGTTGCGGAACGGGGCAGGTTGGTAGGCCGGTTGCGCGGGAATGAGATTGCGCCCGGTGACTCGCTGAATGTTCAAATCGATGGGGTGAACCTTTTGAAGAAACAGGCCGACTTCCGTGTTATTCCTGTGAAGTCGCTCAAGAGTAAAAAGAAAACACGTTCCGTCCGAAAGAACACACAAAAAACATCCCCCCAACGTAAAAAAAAGACTAGGCAACCCAAAATCAAGCGTAGACGAAAATGATACGTATAAAAAAGCTCGGGGTTGCCTTTTTTGCGGTCGGCTTGGTCGCTGGCGGACTCACTAACCGGGATTATTGGAATCAATCCAGTATCGAGGACGAGAATCGTACTCAACTTTCGTTGCCCGCAATTAAAACTCAACTTCCGCCTTCCTCTTTTTCGATGACGGTGACCGAGCAAGAAGATGTCGCCGGGCCGCACTTGGTTGAGTTGATCGATCAGGGTCAACCATTACGCCTGCAATGGCCTGGGCAGGAGCCGCTCGATTTTTCGTTCCGGGATTTTCCGCTGCTTGCCGACAGTTACCGCACCACACTTGGTAAAGTTGGCAGACTCGCCTCCGAGCTTCGTGTTTTTGAGGGCCGCGCCGTCGATCGCGCCGGCCATGTACACGCGGCGACACTAGTTCTCGGCAAACGCACCACTGCCGGGGTTGTACGTTTGGCCAATGGCAGCCAGGTGCAGCTGCGAGGTAGTGATGGCTCATTCGAGGCCTTGTCCCATCAGTTACCGCAACTTGCGTGCGTGCGCGACCCACGCAGTGGTGTTTACCGGACGATGTCACTCGAATCTGGCTTGACCCATCCGGACTGGGGTCTGGCCAAGTCGGCCCAGCTGGAGGCATCACCGGATTTTCCTGCAATGGCTAGTTCTGGACTCGATCCCGTGACAGGCGCGCCTACACTTTTACTGGGCGGTCCTGCTAATCCGCCACGTTATGAGGCCTCGCTCAAGGTTGCTACGGTGATTGTGGCGCTAGACAAGTCTGCGACCGGCTTAAACTCCAAGAATCACCTTGTGGAAGTGACCAGCCAATACCTCGCCCTGATGGCTAATGTTGCAGCAATCTACGAGAATCAGCTTGGTATCCGATTGTTGGTGCAAGAACTCATTCTTACGCCTGACTCAGACGTATATAATGACATCCCGTTTGACGAAAATGGCGGTACACTTGAGGAGTTTGCCGACTGGATCCAGCGGTGGCGTCCCGAGGCTACCTATGGGCAGACGGTGGCGATTCGTTTTGGAGATGGGTTAAGCGGCGGTACGTTGGGTATTGCCTATCAGAACGCGNTACATACCCGCAACGGTGTAGGNGTGTTACGTTCNGGGTTTGGATGGGCGTTGGCCTGTCACGAGATGGGGCATGTGTTCGGCTCTTCGCACTCGCTCGGTGGCATAATGAATGCGCAGTACATCAACGATGAGAGGTCGTTTTTNAAGGATATNGAGGGACAGNCATTTACGGCTGCATCGCAGATATACGCTCGATCTAGCAGCAGTTTAGCNGGGCCTTCGTTGATGCGTAATCCCGAGGANATGCCGTTTGCGGTGGATGATGTNGNCTGGGCTGCACCGGGCGAGCGGATCCGTTTTGATGTNTTGAAGAACGATCTCAAGCAGGTTTATCGCGGACAGGAAAACATTTTGTCGTTGGCGGAGGTCGGCCGGGTGGTGCCGAGGCATGCCGGTGCGGTGGCGATTTCGGATGGGCAGCCGCTGTTCACCCCATCGACTGGATTTACGGGAACGGCTTGGTTTAGCTACTCGGTGCAAGGTGACGCCGGGCGCGGCTGGTTGCATAAGGGTGATGTGGCTGTGGTGGTTGGCGATCCTGAAGCCAACCACCATGAAATTGACCTCGCCGCAGGCCTTTCAAGAACATTGAAGCTGCCAGGTGTTGGCGCCATAACTCAGTTACGTCTTCCCAAGCAGGCGGCGATGCACGAAATGATCAGTGACCCGACGGTATATATCTTGCGGGTGAACTCGGATGCCAATGGTAACGAAGCTATACGGTACCGTGCCGGTGGGAAAAGTCATACCCTAACGCTGAACTACATCAATGAACCGCCAATTGCCGAACCGGATGTGATATACCTCAGTCCTGGTGAGTCAGTTTCTTTCAATCCGCTGGCCAACGACCATGCGGCCGGATTGAGAGGTACATTCAAGGTCGAACCGGTTCTAGCGGTCGGAACTACCGGGGAAGGGCGCACTAGCCAGGACTATTTTCCAGGCGGCTTTCGTCTTGTCAGTGCACGATCAAGTGCCAGTCGCTTGGGAAGCCTGACGGTTCACCGATCTCCTGTTATGCGAGATGGACGTCGCCGCAATGATCCGAACGGGCTCCTAACATTCAACGCGAAAAGTTCAGCCAATGGCACCGGATTTGTTCAGTACACAATCGAGGATGCGCTTGGCCAAAGAACCAATGGGACGATTCAAATCCTCGTTGCTGGCAACAGCGAAACATTGCTTAGCGCAAATGATTATGTACGAGCCTGGGTGCCAACGCACGGACGTGACGATGAATTGTGGACTGGGCCGGATTTTAACGACAAAGCCTGGAAGCGTGGCCGTCAAGGAGCCGGCTATGAGCGCGGAAACGGTTATCAGTCACTAATCAGCGATTCCTTGGATTTTCGTTCACAACTTTACAACAAGAATCAGTCGCTATACTTGCGTTACGAGTTTGATGTTGATGATCCGAACGCAATTGCGCAACTCCGCTTGCGCATGAAATACGACGATGGGTTCGTTGCTTATCTCAATGGCGATCGAGTGTCATCCGCCAATGCAACCCCGAACCCGCAGTGGAACTCCGGTGCACCCTACACTCATGCAGACTTACTTGCCGTACGCTTCGAAGAGTTCGACATTACCAATCATCGAGGACGGTTGCGTGCCGGGGAAAATATTCTCGCCATTCATGGCTTGAACAGTGGGCTGACCAGTTCCGACATGTTGATCGTTGCAGAGATCGTGGCCACATCTAACGGTCAGCTACGCCTTCCAGACATCGTTTGTGAGCCGCCGGCAGATCGTACTCCGGGGGCGGTCACACTTGCAGGGAGACTCAATGATTTAACTGGCGGTGCCTCGGCTTATTTTGTTTGGGGTAAAACCGATGAAGGGCCGGATGTTTCTCGGTGGGAGCATGTTCGTGAGGTGACGCCCGATAGCGATGGAAGGTTGCGTTACCAAGTGGACGGGATGGTTTCTGGTTCCACTTTATATTATCGTCTATATGCGAAAAACAAATTCGGCACCGCTTGGTCAGTGGACACACAAAAGGCGTCAACCTTGGCCGAGGGGCAGGTAGTCGCACGTCCGGATGAGTTTCTCGTCGAGGAAGGCCGAACAATCAGCTTCTCCAAGCCCGAACAGGGTGTGCTGGCCAACGATGCTGGTGCGACAAAGGGAAACCAAGCCCGGCTTCTTGTTGCACCAAAACATGGTCAATTGACTTTCCGGTCTGACGGAACGTTTGATTATCAACCAGAAGACGATTTCTCTGGCGAAGACCGTTTTCTGTACCGCATAGCCAACGCAGAAGCTAAATTGGAGAGAACAGTTGTCACAGTTGGTGGACAGTGGCGCTACTACGATAGAGTGCTTGCACCTAGCCGTAGCTGGATAAAGACGAGTTTTGATGACGGCGACTGGAAGGCCGGACCCGGTCTGTTGGGTTACGGAAATGGCAACGAGGCCACGGTTGTCAGCTATGGGACAAATCCGGAAAACAAACGTGCCACTGTTTATTTCCGTCAGTCATTCGAGTTGGATTTTGTTGAGTTGATCGAGAGGATAACCTTTAAACTGCTTCGAGATGACGCTGCTGCCGTTTATTTAAATGGCGTTGAAGTGTACCGCGACAGCAATCTTTCGAGAACAGCTCGCCACACTACCTTTGCAACCCGAACGATCACCGATGAGAACGCCTACGCTACTTTTGAGGTGGACGGCAGTCTGTTGGTCAACGGGGAAAACCTAGTCGCGGCTGAAGTGCACCAAGCTACACGCACCAGCTCGGATCTGAGTTTTGCTTTGTTCGGCATGGCACACACTTTTCCCGGTGAATGGGTAACTTTAACAACACTAAAAGAACAAAATGACGCTAAACTGATAAAAGTTAACGTTAAAGAAAATCCGTTTATGGTGGTTTTTGGGTCCGAGTTGCAAAAAAAATACATAATTGAATCATCTGTAGACTTGAAGCGTTGGGATGCGCTTCAAGTTATCCATGGAACGGGGGATATGGTTGAATATATTCCATCTAGGCAACTTGATCAGAATGCCAGATTTTTTCGGATTCGTTCAATTTTTTGATCCTTTTGCCTATCAAAATATTAGAAATGAACAAATCCTCAACCAGACTTTGTGAATTTTTTCACAAAATCGCTTGGACGTTGTCTGGTTGAGTTGTAAGTTTGGTCAGAAGGGGAATGCTGCTGTTATGAAATCGGCTGAATTAGGTTACAATACCAAGCTTGAGGGGGATGCTATTCATACGCGGCTTGATGCGGCGATAAGTTGGTTCCGGAAAAATTCACTTTGGCCTATGCCAATGGGTTTGGCCTGTTGCGGCATAGAATTGATGGCTGTGGGTGCTAGCAGATTTGATATTTCTAGATTTGGCTCGGAGGTGATGCGTTTTTCTCCTCGTCAATCTGATGTGATGATTGTTGCAGGGACGGTCACTTACAAAATGGCGCTGGCGGTGCGGCGAATATACGAACAAATGGCGGAGCCGAAGTGGGTGATCGCAATGGGGGCTTGTGCCTCGACGGGCGGAATGTATCGCAGCTATGCAGTTCTACAGGGTGTCGATCGTATTTTGCCAGTGGATGTTTATGTAAGTGGATGCCCGCCTCGTCCGGAGGCTTTGCTTGAGGCCTTGATGCGATTGCAAAACAAGATTTCAAAAGAACCTCACATTGCAGACAAGAAGCCGGCCAGGGATCGTGGTTTGGTATTATCCTGAGACTTCAATGAACGCCAAGCAGCTAGCCAAAAAACTTAAGCGTCAATTCAAGAAGATCGCATCCGACGCGGTGGAGTTTCGAGGTGAGTTGACGGTGGAAATTTCAGATCCCTGTCAGATTGCAGAGGTCTGCCTTTATGCCAAGGAAGAATTGGGTTTCGATTATCTCGTTGATCTTTGCACAATAGACAACGATGACCAGACGCCGCGTTGGACGGCTGTTTATCACCTGTATAGTTACAGTCATTTTAAACACCTCCGTTTGAAGACCAGCGTGAGTGAGGAGAAGTCGGAATTTCCCACGGTGACAAACGTGTGGGCAACCGCCAACTGGCACGAGCGTGAGGCATTCGACATGATGGGAATTCAGTTCGCAGGACACCCTGACCTGCGCCGGATTCTAATGTGGGAAGGTTATCCTTATTATCCGTTGAGGAAGGATTTTCCGCTGGCAGGTAAACCAAGCGAAATGCCGGATGTGGCTTTCACTGACCCGATTCCGCTTGAGGGCGGGCCGTTCGTAACGCTAGCCGGCGGAGAGGATGCAGCTACCCGGGAACCGCGGGTGCGTAATCCAGAATAATTACAAATGGCAGCAGTGAAGGATATTGAAGTCAGTGATTCAGCTGCCCGGTCTGCTATTGCTCTGAATGAGTTGCAGGATGTGCAGGGCGAAAAAATGACCCTGAACATGGGGCCGTCGCATCCCGCTACCCACGGTGTACTTAGACTATCTCTTGAACTTGATGGTGAAATCATAATCAAGGCTGTCCCTGAGGTTGGTTACTTGCACCGAGGCGACGAAAAAATTGCGGAGAATATGACATACTCCCAATTTTTGCCTTACACAGACCGGTTGGATTACCTGGCGCCATTAGCTAATAATGTAGCTTACGCTTTAGCCGTAGAGAAACTGCTTGGTGTTGATAACAAGCTACCAGAGCGGTGCCAGTATATTAGGGTTATATGCTGCGAATTGGCCCGTATTTCCGCCCACCTGCTTGGTTTGGGTGCTTATGCGATGGACGTTGGTGCGCTAACTGTCTTTTTGCATACTTTTAATGAGCGAGAAAAAATCTATAATCTCATAGAAGCTTTAACAGGTGCAAGATTGACTACAAGTTATACTAGAATTGGGGGGTTGTCGCGAGACTTGCCGGAGGGTTGGACAAGTGAACTTGAAAAGTTCAATTCAGAGATTTTGAGTGCTGTTTCCGAGGCAGACAAGCTGCTGACTCGGAATAAGATTTTTTTGGACCGAACCAAGGATGTTGGTGTCATTACGAAACAAGAGGCAATCGACTTTGGTTTGACTGGTCCGAACTTACGTGGAAGCAATGTAGAGTATGATCTTCGGAAGGCTCAACCTTATTTGGTTTACGATCATTTTGACTTTGATATTCCTTATGGTGAAGTTGGGGATTGCTACGATCGTTACCTTATCCGAATGGAGGAGATTCGTCAAAGTGTGCGTATTCTCGACCAGTGTCTGGCCAAGCTGCCAAAAGGTCCGGTTAACATTGATGACGGGAAAATTTTGTTGCCTGAAAAACAAAAAGTTCTATCTAGCATGGAGGAATTAATTCATCAATTTATGCTAGTTACGCAAGGGCAGAACGCTCCCGTTGGTGAGATATATTTCGGTGCTGAAAATCCAAAAGGAGAACTTGGGTTTTATATTAATAGCAAGGGAGGCGGGGTCCCCTACAGGATGAAGATTCGTGCTCCTTCATTTGTGAATTTAAGTATTCTGGAGCATTTGTTGCCTGGGCACATGATGAGTGATATTGTTGCCATTCTTGGTTCGCTTGATTTTGTTATGGGGGAGTGTGATCGATGAATTTTGATGCAACCAAGAAACTCGAACGTGAAGTCAATCGGTTGGTTAAGAATTATCCTGATAAACGTAGTGCTTCGTTGATGGTGCTTCATGCGATCCAGGAGGAGTTTGGTTATATATCCAAGGATGCGGAGGTCTGGGCGGCTAAAAAACTGGATCTCAGGCCAATCAATATCCACGAGTTGGTTACCTTTTATCCAATGCTTAGGGACCATGATCCGGGTAAGACAGTTGTGCGCGTTTGTCGGACATTGAGTTGTGCGCTGGCGGGAAGTCACAAATTATATGGCCACATTTGTGACAAGTTAGGTCTGGACAAGAAAGGGCACGGGTTGCAGCGGACGAAAGATGGCAAGTACGGCGTAGAGTTTGCCGAGTGCTTGGCCAGTTGCGGTACTGGTCCGGTGATGATGTGTAACGATGATTTTTATGAGGCCGTGTCCAACGAGGAGTCGGATGTGATCCTGAAGAGGTACGAAGAATGAAGATGGTTGCCGAACTAGGATTTGAACCTAGACAAAGTGATTCAGAGTCACTCGTGCTACCGTTACACCATTCGGCAGTGTCGTTGCGCGAATAGATATTGATTTGCGGGCTGGAGTCAAGGCGAAAGCAGATGTCGAAAGAACACAGACTGGTTTTGAAAAACGCCGATGCGGCAGGGTACACGAATGACATTCGGTGTTACCAGAAGCACGGCGGTTACAAAACCCTGAAAAAGGTTTTTAAGCTAAAGAAGAGGAAAACCAAGGAAGGCTTCGTGACTCCACAGGAGTTTGTTCGCAACGAGGTGTTGGCATCTGGATTGCGCGGGCGAGGTGGTGCCGGGTTTTCTGCCGGTATGAAGTGGCGATTTGTAAATCGAAAATCCGGCAAGCCGATTTACCTTCTCTGCAATGCCGATGAGTCCGAGCCCGGCACATTCAAGGATCGTCAAATCATACACAAGGATCCTCACCAACTTATAGAGGGAATGGTGATAGCCTGTTATGCCAACGATGTAAATTTGGCGTATATTTACATTCGCGGTGAATTTCCCGAGGGCGCAAAAATCCTCAATCGTGCCATAGACGAAGCCAAGGCCAATGGCTTCTTGGGGCGCGGCATTTGTGGAACCAAGTTTAACCTTGAGATCCATGTGCATCGCGGCGCNGGGGCGTATATTTGTGGAGAGGAGACCAGTTTGATCGAGTCGCTGGAAGGCAAGCGCCCCTATCCGCGGATCAAGCCACCTTATTTTCCGGCTGCGCTTGGCCTTTATATGTGTCCGACCATTGTCAATAACGTTGAGACTTTGTGTAACGTCCGGCATGTAATGGAAATGGGTGGCGATACTTACGCCTCACTTGGGACGCCAGGTAATACCGGAACGCGCATCGTCAGCCTGAGCGGTCAAGTGAGGCGCCCAGGCTATTACGAGATTGAGGTAGGCAAAGCTACCCTTGGAGACTTGATTTATGGCGAGTCATTTGGACAAGGGCTGCTCGATGGTCGCGAATTGCAGGCGATTATTCCTGGTGGTTCGTCATCAAAAGTTTTTCGTGCTGGCGAGTCCTTTAAGATAAAGTCAAAAGATAAGGCTGGAAATGATGTAGAGAGTAGTCTGGACCTGCTTGATATCCCTTACGACTTTGACACTTTGATGAAGTGCGGATCGATGTCTGGCTCCAGCGCAATCATTGTGATCGATGACTCGGTCGACATTGTTGAAGCTCTCGGCAATCTATCTGATTTTTACGCGCACGAGAGCTGTGGTCAGTGCACCCCTTGTCGCGAGGGATCCCTCTGGATGTCTAAAGCTCTTAAGCGCATGCGCAGTGGTCAAGCGCGTAAGGATGATGCGGACTATCTGAAGCATATTGCTCACAACATCCAGGGCCGGACGATATGTGCCTTTGGCGAGGCCTGCGCTTGGCCTGTGTTGAGTTTTGTCGACAAGTTCAGGGACGAATTTGTGGAGCGAGGTGTCAAGGATGAGGGACGCTTGGTCAGTCAGGAAAACGAGGAGCCTTCAAGTTAGGATGGAAACCAAGAAATCAAAACCTCCAGTTGAAACTGTCAATGTGAAAGTTGATGGTCGACCAGTTGAAGTTCCCCGTATGACACCCAACTGGGAGGGTAAGATGGAGCCAACCACTGTGCTGCAGGCCTGTAAACAGGCTGGCATCGAGATTCCGCACTACTGCTATCATCCTAAACTACCGGTTTCAGGTAACTGTCGTATGTGTCTCGTTCATGTTGGGATGCCAGGACGCCCCGGTCCAGACGGTAAACCCCCGATGAATGAGGATGGTTCGCCAAGGATTTTTCCGATGCAGCTGCCATACGAACCGCAGACACCTCGGGGCGTAATTGGTTGCGCTACCAGTATTATCCCGGGGATGGAGATCTATGCGAGCAGTCTCGAGACTAAGGAAATGCGCGAGGCTGTTATGGAGTCTTTGCTCATCAATCACCCCCTCGACTGCTCAATATGTGATCAAGCCGGAGAGTGTAAATTACAGGAATATTCTTTTGATCACGGTCAGGCGAAAAGTGAGTTTCAGGAATTTAAAGTTCACAAGCCCAAGGCAGTTAAATTGGGACCTCGTATTACGTTGGATGCCGAGCGATGCGTGCTTTGTACTCGCTGTATTCGTTTTACCAAGGACATTGTCGGGGATGATGCGCTGGGCATTGTAAATCGTGGTAGCTACAACTCCATTTCCGCTTATCCTGGTGAGGTGTTTAACAATAACTACACATTGAATACCGTCGACATTTGTCCGGTTGGTGCTTTGACCTCCAATGATTTCCGGTTTCAGATGCGTGTCTGGTTTCTTAAGGAAACAAAAAGCATTTGCACTGATTGTGGTAGTGGTTGCAATGTGACTATCGGTTCGCGGGAAAATAAAATGTATCGATATGAGCCACGTCAAAATGATGCGGTTAATGGTCACTGGATGTGTGATTCTGGTCGGCTGAATTACAAGTGGATTGGTCGAGAGGATCGCTTGGCTCAATTGAGGGGGCCTTCTGGAGCGATTGATTGGCCAAGCTCATTAAAGGAGATATCCGATCATCTTGCCACCGTTGAAAAAGGTTCCGTCGCCATTGTGGCTTCAGCGCGACAGACAAATGAGGAATTGTACTTGTTGAAGCATTTGGGGGAATTTCTCGGTGCGGTCACCGAATCTGTTCCAAGGAGAGGCAAGGCGGATCACTTAATGGTTATTGAGGATCGGAATACGAATACGACCGGAGCGCGGCTTACCGGCATCACTACGAAGCGTGTGGGATCCAAACTTTCATTGATTGCCAAGGATATCATAGCAGGCAAGGTGAAAACACTGATCGTTTTTGGTGAAGACGTCACCAAACACGGTATCGACTTGAGTTTGTTGAAAAAAGTTACCTTGATAGTAAGCGATATCTTGCCAAACAAAACGACTGATGCGGCAGATTACTTGCTGCCTGGCTGTGCGCACGCTGAGAAGCGTGGAACGTTTACTAATGTCAAGGGCCGGGTGCAGAAATTCATGAAGGCACTGGAGCCGCCCGGCGACGCCTTGCCGGAATGGGAAGTGCTACACGAGCTAGTTCACAATGTCACTGGGTTGGATGGTTTCAAGAGCATTGAGGGATTGTTTAATCTCATGGCAAGCGATGTTAAGTCGTTCAAGGAGTCTGAGCTAACCTGGGATAACTTGGGAGACCTTGGGGTCGATGTGCCGCTGTAATGGTTGCTTTTATCACAGATTTGCTTAGCAATAATGAATGGTTAATCGTAGCCATCAAGGTGCTGGGTGTTTTTTTTGTGGTGATGCCAATGGTGGCTTATACGGTTGTGGCTGAACGTCGTATTTCTGCTATTATTCAGGATCGTATTGGTCCGAACCGAGTCGGGATTCCTTTTACGAATATTAAGTTGTTTGGTTTAGGGCAACCCCTTGCTGATGGTCTTAAATCATTTCTAAAGGAGGATTTGACACCAGGTCACGTGAAGAGGGTCTTTTACTGGATGGCTCCAGCTGTATCGATGATACCGTCGTTTGTGGTTTTCGCAGTTATACCTTTTGGCTCAATGTTGGGGATGCAGAAGATGGTAATCTCGGATCTGAATGTGGGGATCCTTTTCACTTTTGGAATCGTATCACTAGGTGTGTATGGAATTGTGCTGGCTGGGTACGCATCTAATTCAAAGTACCCTTTTCTCGGTGGAATTCGGTCTAGTGCACAGATGATCTCTTACGAAATCGCAATGGGTATGTCAGTAGTACCCGTATTTATGCTTGCGGCGGATCCATCTTGGCAGGGTGAATTGGTTAAAATCGAAGAGTGGAAGCGATATTTGGATGGTGCCGGTTTTTTGAACCTTTCCAGCGTTGTGGCATACCAAAGCAACGGTCTGTTTAGTTGGATGATATTTAAACAGCCTATTGCATTCTTTATCTTTTTGATTGCTATATTCGCGGAGACTAATCGATTGCCGTTTGATCTTCCGGAATCGGAAACCGAACTGGTTTCGGGCTACAATACAGAATATAGTTCGATGAGGTTTGCCCTGTTTTTTATGGGTGAGTATGCGGCTATGATCGCCGGTTCGGCATTGATGGTGGTGCTGTTTTGCGGTGGTTGGACGTTGCCTTTTGGAGACTACTTTAACACGCCAGCAACATCCATTCTGCAGGGTTTGGTTCACATTATTGTATTCATTCTAAAAATCGCTGTGTTCCTTGGCTTGATGATATGGGTGCGCTGGATGTTGCCGCGTTTTCGTTATGATCAATTAATGAACATTGGCTGGAAACGATTTCTCCCGGTGAGTCTGGCGAACATTATCCTGACCGCAATTGTGCTTTGGTCGATATCATAAACGACGAACTTGAAAGTAGAACGTGCAAAATTAAGTTGGCTTGAGCGCCTGTACATCCCGTCGATCCTCAATGGATTTAGGGTGACTCTGAGGCATTTCTTTTCATGGAAGAGATCCGGGGTTTATGGGGATAAGCAGTCCGGGTTTGCCGCCAAGACAACCATGCAATATCCAGAGGAGAAATGGCCAGTACCCACCGGATACCGTGGGGCGCCATACTTGGTGAAGGATGTTGATGACAAAACCAAGTGCGTCTCATGCCAGCTCTGTGAGTTTGTCTGTCCTCCGAAGGCAATCCGAATAACTCCACCCGGGCAGAACGGTGAGGTGGACCGTGAGGGTGCGGAGAAGATGCCAAAGGAATTTGAGATCAATATGCTGCGCTGCATCTACTGCGGTTTCTGCCAAGAAGTATGCCCGGAGGAGGCAATTTATTTGCTGAAGGATTATGCTATTACCGGCGAGAACCGTGAGGAATTGATTTATGATAAGGAGAAGCTGCTCTCACTTGGCGGTGAAGATCAGCGTGCCTACGATCATCACGTTCAAGACGGTGTGAAAGAAGGTATTAAAAAGTGGGAGAAAAAAACTCAGGACGCAAAGGATCAACCGGCATTTCACTAGCTCATTAGAATGGTATCTACCCTATTCACTATCTTTGCTGTTCTGGCTGTGTTGAGCGCATTGCTGGTCGTGGTGAACCCGTTGAGTCGTAATCCGGTGACAAGTGCCATGTTTCTTGTTACCACGATGATTTCTATTTCAGGCCTATTTGTGCTGTTGGATGCCTACTTCCTCGCGGCGGTGCAGATCCTAGTTTACGCCGGCGCGGTGATGGTTCTGTTCCTTTTTGTTATAATGCTACTCGATGTTCAAGAGACGGCTCGGCGCAAGCTGCGTGTTGTCAGTCTCGCGATGGGTCTCCTTGCTGTCAGCGCACTGTTTGGCGTGTACAAAAGCTCAATCGAAGCCACATACGAGAAATACGGGCTCGATTCGCATACGCTTGAGCAAGCGGAAAAAAGCGAGGTCGTGGTGGGTAGTACTGAGGCGCTTGGTCAGGGGCTTTTTAGCAATGTGAACGGATTTATTTTGCCGTTTGAGATTGTCTCAATCCTGTTGTTGGTTGCGATGATTGGGGCAATTATTTTGAGCAAAAAGGAGCTGCATTAATGGAGCCAACACTGAGTCATTACCTGCTTGTTAGCGGAGCGCTATTCTCAATCGGCCTTTTGGGTGTGATTGTGCGGCGTAACCTTTTGATTATCTATATGTCTCTAGAGCTGATGCTCAACGCCGCGAATGTCGCTCTTGTGGCCATGTCACGGTTCANCGGTAACATCGATGGGCAGGTGATGGTTTTTTTTATCATAACTGTTGCGGCGGCTGAGGTTTCCGTCGGTCTAGCCCTGATTGTAGCCCTCTATCGCAAGCGCCAAACCGCTGAGGTGGCGGACTTAGCCACAATGAAATTGTAGCACATGAATACTGCCGCTTGGTTCATTTTGTTGCTACCACTTTTCTCGGCGATAGCCATAGGATTGGGTGCGTTTCAATCGCGTAAGGCTAGCGCAGCACTCTCTATCGGTTCGGTGGCGGGTTCGTTTCTGTTGACGTTGTCGCTGGTTATTAGTGGAGACGAATTAAGTTCAAGCGTTGACTGGCTCACATTAGATGGGCTTAAGATTGGCATCGGTTTGCAAATCGACGGCTTGAGCAAATTAATGCTCTGCGTCGTGACCGGAGTGGGTAGCTTGATTCATGTTTTCTCTCTGGGTTACATGAAAGGGGATCGAGACTTCTCGCGATATTTCGCTTTCTTGAGCCTGTTCATTTTCTCGATGCTCGGCATCGTGTTAGCCGACAACTTCGTGATGATGTTTATCTTCTGGGAGTTGGTAGGTGTCTCAAGCTATCTGTTGATCGGGTTTTGGTTTGAGAAGCCCAGTGCGGCTGATGCGGCGAAAAAAGCGTTTATGACAAACAGGGTTGGGGATTTCGGTTTCCTGCTTGGCATCCTAATGGTTTGGGCGGCATTTGGTTCAGTCAGTTTTTCCGAATTGGAGGGGAAAGAAGCAACGGCACTTTGTGGNTTGGCTGGTTTTCTTATTTTCTGCGGCGCGATGGGTAAGTCAGCGCAGGCTCCGCTTCACGTNTGGCTGCCGGATGCGATGGAGGGCCCGACGCCTGTCAGTGCGCTCATTCATGCCGCGACCATGGTCGCNGCTGGGGTGTACATGTTGTGCCGTGTGTTTTTCCTGATCGAAGGCACATGGGCAATGGAGGCAATCGCCTGGATCGGCGGAATTACTGCGCTGATGGCGGCACTCATGGCCGTGCAACAGGACGACATCAAGCGTATCCTCGCATATTCTACGCTTTCGCAGCTTGGTTATATGGTGATGGCGGTCGGGTTGGGCGGNNCTCACGATATACATTATGCTATCACCGGTATTGCAGGGACTGATGCGGCGATGTTTCACCTGACAACACACGCNTTTTTTAAGGCTATGCTGTTCCTTGGGGCCGGTTCGGTCATTTATTCCTGTCATCACGAGCAAGACATCTGGAAAATGGGTGGTTTGCGTCAGCGCATGCCGAGGACCTACTGGACATTTCTTATAGGAACATTGGCTCTTTGCGGTGTGCCGTTGTTCAGCGGATTCTTCAGTAAAGAGGCTATATTGACCGTAGCGTTCAAGGAAAGTTTGCCNTTGTTCTTGATCGGAGTGGCGGTTGCCGTGCTGACGACTTTTTATATGACNAGNCTGTTTAGNGTGGCTTTTAACGGGCAGGCCCGAACAAAACAAGCNGAGCAGGCCAAAGAAAGCCCGGCCGTTATGACTCTGCCATTGTTGATCCTGGCCGTGCCGTCGNTGATTGCAGGTTACTTCAACATGCACGAGCCAGATCCATTGATCCTGTTCGCGTCGNTAATGGCGGTGGTGTTTGGTGCGTTGTTGGGCAATTCGCTTTATCGCAATGCATATAAGGACCCTTTGCCGACAAGGCTAGGTTTTCTGGTCAGGGTGTTGAAGGGGCGTTTTTGGTTTGATGAAGTATACCAATGGCTCGTCGACAATGTGCAAGAGAATTTGGCCAGGTTGGCCGATATTATCGATCGATGGATTATCGCTGGATTGCTGGTTCGTGGTTCTCACGGGTCGACCGAGTTGGTTAGTCGGTTGTTGCGACTGACCCAGACGGGGAATTTGCAGACGTATGCNTTTTGGTTTGCCGCCGGNTTNGCCACGGTGATGTTATTTGCGCTGAGTTGAANNATGAGCTACCTCTTTTTCATAGTNATGCTGCCGATGCTGGCGGGTTTGGTTGTCGGGATGGTCCCCGGTAGCCGTACCGGNGTTATCCGTGGGGTCACNTTGGGATCGACAGGCTTGTCGGCATTGCTTTCGCTGGTTTGCTTCTGCTCATTCAAACCCAATGCNGGATTGCAGTTTGAGACCAAATGGGNCTGGGTCGAGAGCCTTGGGCTGAATTTCCATCTNGCTGCGGATGGCATTAACATCGGTATCATCTTTATGGGAGCNGTGGTGGCNTTTGCAGCAGTGTGTTGTGCCGGTGATGTGACTCACCGCNTCAAGGAGTTTTACTTACTGTTGAACTTTATGATTGGTGGTATCCTTGGGGCTTTTGCCTCTATGGATCTGTTTTTCTTTTACTTNTTCCATGAACTTGCTCTTGTNCCAACGTTCATCATGATCGGCGTTTGGGGTAGGGGCCGAAATCGAAATTATGCCACGTACAAAATCACATTGTACTTGAGTCTTGGCGCGCTNCTGGCATTGATCGGCTTGATCGGGGTTTACGTGCAAACCGGTGCGGAGTCTTTCAGTATCCCGGACTTGATAGAGAAAGCNCAGTTAGAGCCTATCGGTGTAATTGCACAACAATGGATTTTCCCGCTTTTGATGTTCGGTTTTGGTATCCTCGTTTCGCTTTGGCCCTTCCACACTTGGGCGCCGCTTGGTTACGGCGCCGCACCCACTTCGACTGCTATGCTTCACGCTGGTGTATTGAAAAAGTTTGGTCTGTATGGACTCATCCGCGTTGCAATTCCAATGGCACCCGCCGGGGCACAAACTTGGCTGGAGGTTCTGGCTTGGCTTGCTCTGGCAAACCTCCTNTTTTGTGGATTANTTGCTGTTCGTCAGAAGGATCTGAACCAACTGATTGGGAACTCTAGCGTGGCCCATATGGGATTTGTTTTCCTAGGGATCGCTAGTCTAAATGTTATCGGACTGACCGGCGCGGTGTTGGTTATCATTGCCCACGGATTACTGGCTGCTCTGGCATTTGGCCTCAGTGGCCATCTTTATCAGCAACACGGTTCGCTAGACATGTCCCGGATGGGTGGTTTGCTCCGCAAGATGCCACTAGTTGGTTCCGCGATGCTCATGGCTTTGATGGCCGGTTGCGGACTGCCGGGTTTCGCTAATTTCGCCGGGGAGATCACTATCTTTTTTGCCGCTTGGGCAGCCGGTTTCAAGACAATTACTGTGATTTCAGTTTGGAGTGCTCTGGTGATAGGCGGCTTGTACATGCTGCGCGCCATTCGGAATATTTTACACGGTCCGGAGGGAAATGATTGGAAGAAGTCAGCAGATGCCGGCCCTTTGGTGGCGGCAGCGCTCGGAATTCTTCTGGCTGTGCTGCTAGTGTTTGGGGTTGCGCCAAACCTCTTAATCAAACGTATCAAAGGTGAAGTGGAACAAATCGTCCGCTTGGTAAAACCAAGTGAGGAGACACCAGTGAAGGTGAAAGTGGTAAGGAGGTAAAACAGACATGGGTGAACAGTTAAAATTTGTCCAACTGGAAATGATGGTAGTAGCCCTTGGTCTGGTGGTTCTAATTGCTGATCTTGCCATGGGGCCATCGCGTCGCAGACTGTTGGGCTACCTGTCTGCGGCCGGTTTGGGCGTCATTTTTTTGTTCAGCTTGCGGGACGGCTATGTGGGGCTTGTCAACGAAAGTACAGAGTTGTTCTTTAATTCACGCTACAAGGTTGACGGCTTAGCGCTATTCTTTAAGCGATTCTTTCTTCTCGCAGCAATCTTTGTGTTGGTGTTTGCTGTCGATTTTTCAGAGCGGTTACGCTCCGGAATTGCTGAGTATTATTCGTTTATCCTGTTTGCTTTGACTGGAATGATGTTTGCCGCTTCGGCGAACGATTTTAGTATGCTATTTGTGTCGATCGAGTTGATCACTGTTACGTTCTATATCCTTGTAAGTTTTCAACGGCATCGACTCCACTCTCTTGAGGCCGGTGTAAAATATCTAATCCTCGGTGCAGTTTCGTCTGCGTTCATGATTTATGGGATCGCGCTGGTTTTTGGTGAGGTCGGTAGTCTCAGGTTTGATGATTTACATGCCAAACAGTCTGAGCTGATTGAGAGTAAATTGTTCTTGTTTGGAATGCTGTTTCTGTTTGCTGGATTGGCTTTCAAGGTTTCTGCTTTTCCATTTCAGGTGTGGGCCCCAGACGTGTATCAGGGTGCTCCGACGCCGACCACTGCCTTTCTTGCGGTCGGCTCCAAAGCAGCAGGATTCGTTCTTTTGATTAGGCTCTTGATGTCGACTGTGCCGGAGTTGACTGCAGAGTGGACTGGAGTTCTGTTGGCCATCTCAGCACTTACGATTCTCTACGGTAACCTTTGTGCGCTGCCGCAGCGCAACCTCAAGCGTCTTTTGGCCTATTCCGGAATCGCCAACGCAGGGTACCTAATGATGGGTATCGTGGCTCAGTCAGAGTTAGGCATCACCGCGATCCTTTATTATCTCGCAGGGTACCTATTCACGGTTATGGCGGCATTCATAATCATTAGCCTTCTCGCAAAGGATGGCGATGGGGAGGACATTTCTTGTTTGGCTGGCCTGAGTAAACGATCACCTTTCCTTGCGTTTGCGATGACGCTTGCAGCTGTGTCTTTGGCAGGCATTCCTCCTTTGGCTGGATTCTTCGGCAAGTTCCTGTTGGTCAAGTCTGTTGCATCTCAGGCATTTGGAGATTCGGGTTATTTTGTTCTGTTGGCCGTTGCGGTCTTTGGTGTGGTGGTATCGATTTACTATTATTTTAAAATTATTCGAACGATTTTCTGGGGAAATGATTCTCGAGAGCAGTCTCCCGTGACTGTAGGTTTACCGGTTCGTATCGCACTCTATTGTTGCGTTGCAGCGATGCTTTACCTCGGCCTTTTGCCAAACAAACCATTCAAGTGGGCTGAGTCTGCTGCCAAAGTGGAGAATGCCGTGGCATCCGACTGATCTACCTTCCCTGAGGCAAGGCTTAAAACTAGTAAAGCTTCGCGCGGAGTGATGGATTAAAACTCTGAAATACTTGCTGGAAATAAAAAAGGCGGCCTCAAAAGCCGCCTTTACTGTTAAGATAATCTAGAATTATTAAACTTCGGCGGTGCAGGCGTCGTAGAATGCGAGGAATTGGTTTTTCTCCTCTGTGTCGCGAACTCGCATTGCGGCCCTTGGGTGCTGGTTCAGAATGCCGGTGATGACATAAGGAATAAGTGCACCCCATTCCTTGGTGCGACGGAGTGGCATCAAGTGATCCTGCAACAACTTGAAAATTGGACGCAGATCAAACTTTGGGTTTTTTAGGAATCCGAGCAATAGTTCCATCGGGCAATTACCCGCCCCTCGGCCGAGGCCAAGCATGGTGGCATCGATACGATTAGCGCCCTGTATAATGGCCTCAATAGTGTTGGCGAAGGCTAGTTGCATATTATTGTGAGTGTGAATGCCGACTTCTTTGCCGGTCGCTTTGGCCATGGTGACATACTTTTTAACTAGTTCACGAATTTGTTCATGATACAAGGCACCGTAGCTATCGACGACCACAACGGTTTCGACTGGCGTTTCTGCAAGTGTTTCGAGAGCTTTGTCAATCTCGGAATCAGCCACGGTGCTGATTGCCATAATATTACAGCAGGTTTCGTAGCCTTTGTCATAAGCATCGCGGATCATGTCCACAGCTGTAGGGATTTGATGCGCGTATGTAGCAACACGAATACAATCCAGCACGCTTTGATCGGCTGGCAGAATATCAGTCTTATAGTCGGTCTTGCCGGCGTCAGCCATTGCAGTGAGTTTAAGTGGCGTATCGTTGTCTCCGACAATTCGGCGAAGATCATCCTCGTTACAGTATTTCCAGTCACCGTGGTCTGCGCGAGCGAATTGGGTTTTGGATGCCTTGTATCCGAGTTCCATGTAGTCGATACCGGCGGCGATGGCGGTGTCGTAGACGGCCTTGACGAAGTCGTCTTCAAATTTGTGAGCGTTGATTAGACCNCCGTCACGGACGGTGCAGTCCAGCACCTTAATCTCGGGGCGGAAAGTCACCCACGGTGCGTTTTCCTTCGATTCAGTCATGTAATTTTCTTTTGTTAANTTGCNGAAAATAACTGCAGGTAAATTGCTTAGCTCTTTAGCCCACCAGTTTTCACAGCGAAAAGGCCGGTCAATCTCTTAAAAATATGGACAAATGTGAAGCGCTAAAACCGGCTTTTTTACTTTTTCTCTATGGATGCGTTTTTTTTTGCGTAGATTGCGTTGACCGGGTGGATGTCAAGGATGTTCGGGTGGATTCCACCAATTCTATCTGGGTGGTAAATATTTATGCCGACGTAAAAAAACAGCGTGAAGATTGGTAATTCATCGTTAATTAATATGCGTTCGGCTTTCTGAAAGAGTTCATTACGGCTTGCCGGATCGGTTGTGGCATTGGCTAGGCGAATAGTTTGGTCATATTGATTGTTCCTCCAGCCCGTGCGGTTGTTGCCGTTTTGGCTCATGAACATGTCGAGGAAGGTGTTTGGGTCGTTGTAGTCTCCAATCCAGCTGCTGCGAGAGATGTGATAATCAAGCGAACTTTGTGCAGTAAGGTAGACTTTGTTTTCCGCCTGTCTCAATTTTATCTGGATGCCGAGAGTTTCCTTCCACATCCGTTGCAACTCAACGGCGATGTTGCGATTGAGTTCGCTTGAATTGAAAAGATACTCGAAGTCTGTCGGAAACCCTTGGCCTTCTGGATAGCCGGCCTCTGAAAGGAGTTGCTTTGCCAATTCTGGGGCATGGGTCGGGCCGCTTGGCGAGATATAATTGCCGGTGCCTGGTGGCACGAAGTGTTGAGCTGGTCGCTCGCCACCCTTGGTGTATTTTGTAACCAAGCGGGCTTTATCGATGGCCAGTGCCATTGCTTTGCGAACTCGTAGATCATTAAGCGGCTTCTTCGTAGTGTTGAAGCGGACGAAGTAACTTCCGAGATAATCGAACTTGTGAAAGCTAGCGCGGTCGCTGAGAGCATCGAGTAGTTCGGTGGGTACTAGGCTCTTATCCCAGATCACATCTGCTTGGCCGGCTTCGAAAAGGTTAATTGCAGTGGCCGGGGATTCGACCGAAAGAAAATCAACGATAATATTTTTCGTGTTGATTGCGTCCCAGTAGTTTTCGTTTTTGCGGAGTCGTACTCTATCCCGTAAATGCCAGAATTCGAGAGTATGCGAGCCGCTTACTGGGAGGGGTTTGCTGAGACACCAGTGATCCCCGTGAAGTTCTATGGTTTTTTTAGGTACAACGGCGAGCGTCCAAAACGCGCACAGCTCCAAGAAAAACGGGGTGGGACTGATTAGCTCAACGCGGACAGTTTGGCGATCAACAACCGTTGCACCAAGTTGGTTGAGGTCGTTGATTTTTCCGCTGTTTATGGCCTCAGCATTTTTGACGTAAAATAACATCCCAGCATAGTCACTGGCTGTTAGAGGGTTTACAGCGCGTCGCCATGAGTAAACGACATCGTTGGCCGTTATGGGTTCTCCGGTCGACCAGCGAAGATTTTCCCTCAGATGAAACGTATAAATCTTGCCATTGTCTGTGATATCCCAATTCTTTGCGAGAGCAGGTTCGGCTTGGGCGGTGACGGCGTTAAATCGGGTAAGGCCTTCAAACATCGCGGAAACGATTCGGCCATCCGCTTGGCTAGTGATGATCGCTGGGTCGAGGGCTTCAGGATCAGGGCCGTTTATGACGATGAAATCCGCTTGTCCGTGCTGTTGAAAACAACCCGTTTGGCCAATAATCAGNAGGCACAAAAAAAGCGTTCCCGTCAATTGTACAGGAACGCCATTCGAATTCATATAATTTCCCTTAAGGCTTTTCGTTGCCTTTTGGCGGCGTGGTCGTTTCCAGCGGTTTCTCAGGAGGAGTCGGAGGTGAGTCCGGTTTTGTTGATGGTGGCGCGGCCGTGTCTGTGGTGTCGGCTAGAGCNTTATCGGCCTTGCCAGTGACCTCTGCATCCGCTGGTGTGGCTGCCGGCGTTACTGTTGAGGCGTTCCCTGGTGTAGCTGCTGGCGTGGTGGATGGTGTTTCAGCGGGAACAGATGCAGGCTGATTTTGTGCCCCCAAGCGCTCGCCGAGATTATTTTTTCGGTTGGGATTGCCAATGATTGCAAGCACGAGACAAAGTATAAGAAACAAAGTAGCAGAAAACTTGGTGAGCTTGGCTAAGCCGGAAGCAGCACCGGCACCAAGCGCCATGTCAAGCGCGCCGCCTCCGAAAGCCAAGCCGGAGCCAGATTCTTTCTTTGGTAATTGTGCCAAGATTAGCAGCACCAACAGCAGGCAGTTCAGTACGAGAACCAATGTCAGTAGGAAAATTATAGTGCTCATGATATTGTGTTTTTTTTGTCAGATAGAGTTCAGGATAATCTCGGAAAAGTTTTTTACGTCCAGCGACGCACCGCCTACTAGTGCACCATCTATGTCCTGCTGGCTCATTAGTTCTCGGGCGTTATTGGGTTTCACACTTCCNCCATATTGGATGCGCACTCTTTCGGACGTGTCCTCATCAAATATGTCGGTCAAAAGATTGCGTATGAAAGCATGTACTTCCTGGGCCTGGGCAGAAGTAGCGGTTTTACCCGTGCCAATTGCCCAGACTGGCTCATAGGCAATAACTGTGCCCTCCATTTGTGCAGCGGTCAAGCCTGCCAAGCTNCTCCTAACCTGCGTACCGACAACTTCTTCAGTGTGGTTGTTTTCCCGATCGTCTAGTTGTTCACCAACACAGATAATTGGTTTTAGACCGGACTCGTGCGCGGCTTTAGCCTTAATGGAGACTAGAGTATCCTGCTCACGCTGGTACTGGCGTCGTTCGGAGTGGCCAAGGATGACGTAGCGGGTGGAGAATTCCTTGAGCATACCGGCAGCGATTTCGCCGGTGTAGGCGCCGTAGCCTTGCTCGCTCATGTTTTGCGCACCGATCCTGATGTTCGAGTTGATGACTGCTTCGGATACGGCAGCTAGTGCGGTAAAGGGTGGGCAGATCGCTATGTCCACCTCCGTAACATCCTTGAGTTCGCGAACGAGGCCGTTTGCCAAGTCGAGCGACTCTTCGACGGTTTTGTTCATCTTCCAGTTACCGGCGATGATTAGTTTTCGTTTCTTATCCATTTGTTAATTTGGTTTTTCAGTCAATGCCGCGACGCCGGGCAAATCCTTCCCCTCTAGAAATTCAAGGCTCGCGCCGCCGCCGGTGCTCATGAATGTGACCTGGTCGCCAAGGTTGACCTTATTCAGTGCCTTTACGCTATCACCGCCACCGATGATGCTCTTAGCGCCGTTGGCGGTCGCTTCGCACACGGTCCTTGCCACAGCGAACGTTCCATCAGCAAAACGGTCATCTTCAAAGATGCCCATCGGGCCGTTCCACAAGATTGTTCCAGCTCCTGCGATGGCTTCGCTGAATGTGGCCGCGGATTTAGGGCCAATATCGACTCCCTCGACTTCATCTGGGATATTTTCGCTATCGTTCACGCGGTGATCTCTGAACATAAATTTGCCATCGACCTCTGTTGGAACTGCAACGACGTTATCGGTTGGGATCAGGAACTGCACACCTCGCTTGGCTGCCTTGTCAAGGGCAGCCTGTGCAATGTCCACTTTGTCACGTTCAACAAGTGACTTTCCAACGGTGAGCCCCTTTGCGAGCTTGAATGTGTATGCCATTGCTCCACCGATGACGATCGTGTCGGCTTTTTCAAGCAACCGGTCGATAACCTTGATTTTATCTGAGACCTTTGCCCCGCCCAGAATGACGACGAACGGCCGCGCCGGTGACTCGAGTTCGTCGCCAAGAAACTGCAATTCGCGTTCCATCAATATGCCGGCGACGCTTTGGCCGCCTCTGGAGTTGAGCACGTTCGCTACGCCGACGGTGGAAGCGTGTGCTCGGTGGGCCGCTCCGAATGCATCATTCACGAAGACTTCGGCATCTCCAGCAAGTTGGGTAGCAAAGGTCGGGTCGTTGGCCTCCTCCTCGGCGTGGTAACGGACATTTTCTAGTAATAGAAGACTGCCATCCTCAAGATTATTCGCTGCGTCCACCGCCGTTCGGCCAACGCATTGATCGCAGAAGGAGACCGGCTTGCCGGTCAACTTCGAAAGACTGTCAGCCACGGGGCGGAGGCTCATTGATGATACGCGCTTACCCTTCGGTCGACCAAGGTGCGCGGCGAGGACTACTCTGGCGCCTTTTTCGGTCATTGCCTGTAGTGTCGGTAGCGTTGCGCGGATTCGGGTGTCGTCGTTGATAACCATAGTGTCATCCTGCTTGGTCATCGGTACGTTATAATCCACGCGTGCCAGGACACGTTTGCCGCGAAGGTCGATGTCTTTGATGGTTAGTTTAGCCATTTTCCTCCGAAAAAAGGTGGGGATCTTACCCTCGAACCTTTGGCTGTCAACGGTTATGTGAGTGAAAACCTTAGAAATCAACTTTTATATAAGCAAAGCCGATCGATCGATTTGGTTAATCTCTTGGTTAGCGAGTATACGTCAGTTTTGGGAGTGCGCTTGCCGATTGGGTGCCGTATCCACTATAATATTTCGAGATGAGTGGTTTAGGGCTTAAAGCTATCCTCGCTCTGGAGGACGGCACTATTTTCAAAGGTCGGGCGTTTGGCGCTGAGGCGGCAGTCGCGGGGGAGGTTTGTTTCAATACCTCCATGACAGGTTATCAGGAAATTCTAACCGATCCATCTTACAAGGGACAGATTATTACGATGACCTATCCGCTTATCGGCAACTATGGGGTCAATAGGCAAGACGTGGAATCATACCAAACACACGCAAGTGGTTTCGTAGTTCGCGAATTATCGCCTGTTGTCAGCAACTACCGCGCGGATAGCTCGCTTGGCGACTACATGGAGCTCAACGGCATTCCTGGCATCGAAGGGATCGATACTCGGGCATTGACCAAGAAGCTGCGAGTTCGTGGCGCGATGAACGGCTACCTTACAACGGAGCAGGGTGCAACGGTTGAAGGGGCTTTGGTCAAGGCGAAGGCGTGGCCCGGTCTGGTCGGAGTTGATTACGTCAAGGAGGTTACTCACAAGTCGAGTTTCTCATGGGATGAAGAGGATGAGTTGAGTCCAGCGTTTCGGTTGCCTAAGGGACCGTGCGAAATCGATGGTCGAAACCAGCGNGAACCGATGCCGATGGCGGACATTCCGATCGTGGCCTACGACTTTGGCGTTAAGTACAATATCCTGCGCAGGCTGCGGCAGACTGGTTTTGATGTGACGCTTGTTCCAGCAAACACTCCGGCGGAAGAGGCGCTGAAGCACAAGCCAGCAGGTNTTTTTCTTTCAAATGGGCCTGGTGATCCGGCGGCCGTTACTTACGCGGCGGAGGCGGTTGCAGCTCTGTTGGACAAGGGACTTCCGATCTTTGGTATTTGTCTGGGGCACCAAATCCTCGGCTTGGCCATGGGGGGTAAGACTAGCAAACTCAAGTTCGGTCATCGTGGTGCGAACCAGCCGGTGAAGGATCTAGAGAGTGGCCGTGTGGAAATCACATCGCAAAACCATGGGTTCATGGTCGATTCCGACACGTTGCCTTTGGAGGTTTNGGTAAATCGGGTCAATCTGAATGACCAAACAGTCGAGGGGCTTCGTCACAAAACAAAGCCGGTGTTTTGTGTGCAATACCATCCTGAGGCGTCGCCAGGGCCGCACGATTCAAGTAGCCTATTCGGCGAATTCCGCCAGTTGATCGAGAAGTACGGCTGAAAGAGCCTATTCAAGAACTAAAAGGCGGGTTAAATGGTTCTTTAAGTTTGAGGGTGGGTTTGTTTTATGCCTTCTGAAGCGTTTTGTTGCTTTTTTCTGGAAGGTTTTCTTTTTGCNATCAGCTTGCTTGTGACTNTCCCGCTTCGTCCTCTGATTCCTCTTTCGGAGATGGATTGGAACTTTCGACTCGGATTTTGAGGGTTGTCTTAACCTCTGGATGTAGCCGTAAATCGACATCGTGATCTCCCACGGTGCGGATTGGCTCCTCAAGGTGAATCTTCCTCCGGTCAATCTTGATCTCAAATTGTTCGTTGAGTTGTTCTATGATGTTTGNGGGTGTNACAGAACCGAACATTTTGCCGGAATCGCTGGTCTTGGCCTTGATACGGAGAATTAAGTGTTTGAAGCCTGCAGCCAGTTCTTTGGCATCTTTAGCCTCGCGGATTTCACGGTNGCGTCGCGACTTACGAAGCGCCTCGAGCCGGCGTTCATTTCCTGCGGTCAATGGTATGGCCAGCCCGTGGGGCATGAGGTAGTTGCGGGCGTAACCGGTNGCAACGTTGACTTGGTCGGATTCTCCGCCCAAGCCTTCCACTTTCTTGATTAAAATAACGTCAGTTTTTGCCATGAATCGATTGTTCTATGTTTCAGTTGTTATTCAGAAAGGGACATCGTCGTCCCTGGGACCGTCTTCGGGGGGCGCGTNCGACGGCTGAAAAGGTGGNGGAGTGGAAGACTGCGGAGCGTTGCCTTGGCCGCTTGCTCCTCCGCCAATAAAACTGAAGCGTTCTAGTACAACTCCCAGCCGACTGCGGTTTTGTCCGGTATTTTTGTCCTCCCATTGGTCAAGTTTAAGTCGGCCTTCAACTAAGATAGGGCGACCTTTTTGCATGTATTGACCGAGTGTCTCGGCCTGCTTGCCGAAGGCATCGACGTCTACGAAGGTTGTTTCTTCTTTCTGTTGTCCCTCTGTGTCGCGCCAGACCCGGTTGACGGCGAGACCTAATTTAGCGATTGCGGTGCCGCTAGACGTATATCGCAACTCAGGGTCACGCGTCAGATTGCCCATTAAGATAACTTTGTTAAAGCTCGCCATGAGTGGATTTTACGTCTGCTGTTCTCCGTAAATCAATATGTGATTTAGGCTGGTTTAGTGAAGAAAACGCGAAAAATATCATTGACCTTGAGCAGGCGTTTCTTAAGACCGTTGGTTGCGTCTGGATCNCCCTCGAATGTCATTTCAATAAAACAACCGTCGGGATTCTTGCGGTTCGCTACTCGTGCAAAATCCTTTTGCCCTGCGTTGTTGAATTCGCTGACCTTACCGCCGGCTGTGTCAATTTCGGCTGTTATGAGGGTCTGCAGTTCTTCGACGGTGCTTTCACGCCCCGTTTCCTTCAGAATTATTGTCCCTTCGTATTTCGTCATCTCTTTCTTTTTCTTTCGGGGAGCAGTCCCCGTTGTAATCGTTCATTGCACGATTAAGGCCCTTCATTAGCCAACAGTTGAGTTGCTCCACCGCAATTCCTAGCACCGTTTCGAATCGATTTGATTCCGATTCGGCAAACCGACCCAGCACGAATCCGGAAACATCTCTTTTCGCTTTCGGCTTGCCAACTCCCAGCCNAAGCCGGGGGAAATTATTTTTCCCAAGTGAATCACCTATGGATTCAAGCCCACGGTGTCCGCCGGTACCACCATGAGGTCGCATGCGAATTATACCCAGTGGCAGGTCGATGTCATCAACTACCACCATAACCCGTTCGTTTGCAACCCTATAAAAATGGGCCACAGGCCCCACTGATTGACCGCTCAAGTTCATATATCCTTGCGGTTTGCATAGGAGAATGATGTTCCCATTCCGATTGGCTTTTGCCAAATGGGCGTCGAACTTCCTATTCGCCTCCCAGACTGTTGCCAAACGTTTGGCTAAGCGGTCGAGAACCATAAACCCGGCGTTATGCCGTGTGCCGGCATAATTCCTGCCAGGGTTGCCTAAGCCCGCGATTAGGTATGTCTCTTCCATACACAGGCTATATTAAAGAACACCGTATTCCCACCTTTCTGGCGGGGGCTGGTTAAAATTATCAATCCTCTTTTTTATCCCCGCCTCCATCGGTCGCGGCGCCGGATTCTTCCTTAGCGCCTCCGCCTTGGGCTGAGGTTTCTGCCGCTGTTTCTTCGGCAGCCGCTGCTTCGGCAGCCGCCATCATTTGCAAGCGCGAGGTGGCTACGGAGAATATCATGGTCTTGGGTGATCCGATCACGATAACGTTTTCAGGCAGGGTGAGGTCTTCCAAGTATAAAGATTGGCCGACTTCAAGCGCGCTAATGTCGGGTTCAAGGATTTCTGGAATGTCCGCCGGACGCCCCTTCAATGTGATCGTATGAAAAGGTGTCTGGAGTACGCCGCCTTGTTTTACGCCCTCTGATGTACCAATTGGGCGCAGGGGCACCTCAGCAGTTACTACACTTTCATTGGTCAGGCGTTTAAAATCGACATGGATAGTAATGTTGGTCAGCGGATTTCGCTGTATGTCCTGCACAATAGCAATACTCTTGTTGCCTTCGATATCCAGTTCGACTAGGAAGTTTTTGGCTTCAGTAGATTTAATCGCTAGATCGAATTTTTGTGCTTCGAGCTCGACACTCTGTGGCTCACCGTTGCCATACACCACGCCGGGCAGGCCTCCACCCAACCGGACTCTTTTACTGCCTCTTGTCTTAGTCAACGTCCGCGGACTCGCGGTCAATGAGATTGCTTTCATGAAACTGTTTCCAAATGACGGATCCCCAGCCGAGTCAGGTGGTGCGAGCCCCTTTAAATCGGAACAATGAGTTCACCGAGGAATTNTTGTGTATTCGCTGGATGGCTTCTCCCAACAAACCCGCAACTGATAGGGTCGTCACGTTNAGCCCCTCGATTTCGGGGCGAGGGACTGTATCAGTCGTTATCAGTTCGTCAATACAAGAATTTTTTAGTCGATCAATGCCTAAATCGTTAAGAATTGCGTGTGAAACGGCAGCACGTACGCTTAATGCGCCGTGTTCCTTAAGAATTGAAGCAGCATTTACTAGGGTTCCCGCAGTTTCAGTAATATCATCGACTAAAAGCGCATGTTTTCCTTCGATTTCACCAATGATTCCCACTGATTCAGTCTCAGTGGCACTCGTTCGGCGTTTTGCTACTATGGCGAGCTCTGCCGATAGCATTTCAGAATATGCGTGGGCCATTTTTAGACCGCCCACATCGGGGCTGACCACAACTAAGTCGCCGTTTTTGTTGTATTTGAGGTAGTCAAACATCACCGGCGATGCATAGAGGTGATCAACCGGGATGTCGAAAAATCCCTGAATCTGTTGGGCGTGCAAGTCCATCGTCAGAATACGGTTAGCTCCAGCCGCCACCAAAAGGTTCGCCACGAGTTTGGCGGAGATAGGGACGCGCGGCTGGTCCTTACGATCCTGCCGAGCATAGCCGTAGAATGGCATTACCGCTGTAATACGGTCTGCGCTAGATCGCTTGAGTGCGTCCATGATGATGAATAACTCCATCAGGTGATGATTCGTCGGTGGGCATGATGACTGCACTACGAAGACATCCTCTCCACGGACATTCTCCTCTATCTTAGCAAACGTTTCCCCATCAGGAAAAGCCTTGAGGGTAATCTTGCCAGGTTCGATGCCGATTGTATTACAAATAGACTCGGACAACGGTAAGTTTGAGTTGCCGGCGAAAATCTTCACGGTGGTTCAGTATTATCGTGGAAACCTTATGTTATTGCGGTCCATACCGCAATTGATGCCGAAAAGTAACAATTAAGTAACACCAATCAAGCGCATTCAGGTGTTTGTGATATTTTATTTATCTTGGTCTGCTTCTTTGGCTAATCCTCAGAATTGCTCCAAGAAGCGATTGTCGTTTTCGTAGAATAGCCTAATATCACTTATTCCGTATCTTATCATAGCTATGCGCTCGATGCCGAAGCCAAAAGCCCAGCCGCTCCATGCCTCGGGGTCATAGCCGACGGTCTCGAAAACGGCCGGATGTACCATACCGCAACCAGCTATCTCGAGCCATTCTTTCCCCATTTTACGGACGAGAGGACTACTAAAGTCAATCTCGAGGCTTGGCTCGGTGTAGGAGAAGTAGTGCGGACGGAAACGTAGTTTAACCTCTTTGCCTAGAAGTTCCTTGAAAACAAACTCGACCGTGCCTTTAAGGTCTCCGACGGTGACGTTTTGATCAATGTATAGACCTTCTATCTGGTGGAAGGTGGGGTTGTGTGTTGCATCGGCGTTGTCTCGCCGGTAAACGCGACCCGGTACTATAATACGTATCGGAGGTGAGGTTTTCTCCATTACACGAATCTGCACAGATGAGGTGTGTGTCCGTAACAAAGGTCTTTTACTGGTCTTGAGGAAAAAGGTGTCTTGCGTGTCTCGGGCCGGATGGTCGGGTGGGGTGTTAAGAGCATCAAAGCAGTAATATTCGCTTTCGATTTCAGGGCCGTCGGCTACGGCGAAGCCGATCTTGCGAAAACTTCGAACAATATCTTCAGTCACCTTTGTGAGTGGATGCCGTCTTCCAAGCGAACGGCGACGCCCCGGAGCGGTGAAGTCGGTCATGCGCCGAGGTGTTGCGGCTGCTAACTCGAGTTGGTCGCGTCGACATTCTAGGGTTTTGGTGAGTTTTGCCTTTGCTAAATTGAGTTCCTTGCCGGCGACGGGGCGTTCCTCTTTGGCTAAGTTTCCCATCTGTTTCAGCAGTGCGGTAAAAGCACCTTTTGCACCAAAGTAACGAACGCGTACTACATCAAGTTCGGTAAGGCTGTNAGCGGCTTCGATTGACTGCAGGGCAGCNTCCTTTAGCGGGGCGATCTGATCGGTGAACGACATGATTCGATGTTAACTTTTCAGCAAAAAAAGAGGGCAGCCATTAAAGACCGCCCATGCAAAAAGTCAAATTGGTCAATCGCTTATCTTTTGGCATCAAGAGCTTGCTTGGCGGTGCTCACCAGTTCACCGAATGCTGCACTGTCAGTGGCTGCTAGATCAGCCAATACCTTGCGATTCACCTCAATCTTGGCAGCCTTTAATCCTTCAATGAATCGGCTGTAATTGATGCCGGCATCTCTTGCGGCGGCGTTGATACGCAGGTTCCAGAGCCCGCGAAAGGTGCGTTTTTTATTTTTTCGGTCCCGGTAAGCGTACTGCCGGCCGTGTTCAACAGCGTCTTTTGCGTAGCGGTAAAGTTTGGAACGTCGCAGCCGGAAGCCCTTGGCGGCTTCGATCATGCGTTTGCGACGTTTACGGGAGGCTGCTGCGTTTGTGGCTCTCATGCCTGTTTAAAGATCAATTGGATTAAAGGGTATATATAGGTGCTCAATGGCTGAATGGCATATTTTCCACTACCCTGCTATAGTCGGTTTTATCTACAAGTGCCGGGGTGCCCAGCTTGCGGCGCCGTTTAGGGCTTTTTTTGGCCAAAATATGGCGTTTGCCAGGGCGGTTACGGACGATTTTGCCCGACGCGGTGATCTTAAACCGCTTGGCCACTGACTTACGCGTTTTAATGGATTTGACTTTTCGTTGCATCTGTTTTGGCCCCCTTTCTTGAAAAAGGGGCGAAAAATTAGTCAAAGCCTCAATATGGTACAAGCCATTTTGCGAACTATTTTAATTTTTGTGTCTGGATTGCTTTTGGTCAAGCGGCTACAACTTTCCCACCTTTTTTTCTAAAAATGAAAAAAACAGCAATGATTATGGTAGTACTCCTGTTGCAGGGGGGGGCTTCTGGGCTGGCAGCTGATAAAGTGCATTTCGAAGATTCAGACTTCTCAGGAGATGGTTGGGGTGAGTTTATCGAGGTGCCTGATACCGGCGGCTGGGTAGTGCGGCGTCGTAATCTAGGCGGTCTAGTTCAAGGTTGGGTTCAGGAGGTAACGCTCGATACAGACGGCGGTCTATTCATGAGTGCTGGAAAGGGAAGTTTTGTGTCACTTTTTCGATCGCAGGGTCAGATTTATGCTTTGAGGACACGAGACGGAGAGCGCTCTCTTATTAACCAAATCGCAGTCGACGGCAGGATCGGCCTTCGACTTGGATTCGATGGGGCTTTTTTCATTTATGATTACAGCGCAGGGAATGATTGGATCCGCCTTGCTAAGTCCGACATAATCGGCGTGGTATCTTACACGGGTGGCATCTCTTCTCCGAATCGAGCCAGCGGTATGAGCGACTACCGTATCGTTGAGCTAGGTTCGCTTAAAGGCGTTCCTTTTGGCTATACCGACACGCCGAAAATCCCCGGTACTCCTTGGGTGGTTCACGACCCGTTTCGCCCGCAGCCGCGTCAGATCAACCCTGGTAGCGTGACTCCGGTTAACAATCCCGGGATACCTCCGTCCGATGCGATCGTGCTCTTTGATGGAACCAACCTTGATGCATGGGAGGACGGAAAGGGTAATGAACCCAAGTGGAAATTGGGCGATGGTTATTTTGAGTGCCAGAAAAAATCAGGTACTATTCGCACTAAGGAAAAATTTGGGAGCGTTCAACTTCACATCGAATGGGCATCTCCGGCAGAAGTCAAGGGAAGCAGCCAGGGCCGAGGCAACTCAGGGGTATTCCTCGCAGGGTTGTATGAGGTGCAGGTGCAGGATAATTACGACAACCTTACTTATCCGGACGGCCAAGCTGGATCACTTTACGGTTATCGTCCACCGCGTGTAAATGCATGTCGTCCACCTGGAGAATGGCAGGCTTATGACATTATCTTTGAAATGCCAGAATTTGATGGTGGACAGGTCGTAAGAAAAGCCAAAATCACTGTTTTGCATAACGGCGTTGTCGTCCAGCATGGTGAAGAGATTCCCGGCATACTAGGTCACAAAAAAACACGGCCCTATCGTGAACACGGTCCCGGCCATATACAGTTGCAGGACCATGGTAATCCGGTGCGTTATCGCAATATTTGGGTGCGAGAGTTGCAGCCGACTCAATAATCGTGGCTGTCGAGCAACTCCAGAAGGTTTCCGAGGCGCTTGGTCTGGAGAAGTTTTCTCGCCACATTTTTCTTTGTGCTGACCAGAGCGAACCAAAATGCTGTGCAAGGGAAGCTGGCTTGGTGTCGTGGATGTTTTTGAAAAACCGCCTTAAAGAACTTCACCTGACAAGCAGCCTACCCATGGTCTTTCGAACCAAGGCTAACTGCCTTCGTGCCTGCGTTAATGGTCCTATTTCGGTCGTTTATCCGGAGGGTGCTTGGTATCACTCTTGCACACCGGAAGTCCTCGAACGTATTATCCAAGAACACCTTATAAATGGACGGATTGTCGAAGATTATTGCTTTAATCATAATCCTCTTGGCCAATTCTAGTTCTAATCTTAAGTGCGTCGAGTTAGGAGGGCAGCATAGGCGCCGTCAGTGTGGGATTCGAGCGGGTGGAGGGTATGCTCGTTTATCAGCTCCCATTCCGTATTTTCATTGATAAAGCGTTTTATGAGCCATTCGTTTTCGTCCGGTTCAATGCTGCATGTGCTGTAGACTAGCCTTCCCTCCGGCTTTGTATAGTTGGCTGCTCTGTAGAGAAGCTTGAGTTGTTCGTTGACTAGCAGGCTGAATTCCCTAGGTGCGAGGCGCCATCTGAGGTCGAGTCGCCGCCGCATTACGCCGGTGTTAGAACATGGAACATCGGCGAGCACACAGTCAAAGTTGACTTTGGTCAATGGTCGGTCGTCTGTTTTTCCGATTTTGACGCAAGTGATTCCAAGCCGGTTGCAGTTATCGCGAAGCAGATTAAGCCGAGTCTCATTCCTGTCGAGTGCTGTAATTAGCCCTCGGTTATTAATCTTTTCAGCGATCAGTGCGGTTTTGCCGCCGGGGGCGGCACATAGGTCTAGTACTGTTTGACCCTGTTGCGGGTTTAGCATGGAGACGGCGAGTAAAGTACTGGGATCCTGCACGTAAAAACAGCCTTCCCGAAAGCTGGCTAGCGATTCGATTGGAGGATGGCGGCGGAGGCGGTAAAGGTTGTCAGGTTCAGCCCATTCATGGTTTATCGGTGTAGTGTCAACGCCTTCATCTTGCCAGCGCCTCACGAGACGTTGAGGCTCGGTTAAGAGTCGATTGACCCGAACGNAGGTGGGTGGAGGTTGATTATTCCATTCCATTAGNNGGACAGTTTTTTCACGTCCCCAGCGTTCTTCCCATGCATCGAAGAGCCAGTCAGGGTGCGATTGTCCAAGCGCGGGTCGCGCTTCTTGCAGTTCCGAAATGTCACGGTTCAGNTTCGTTCGTTCGCGNAGAAAGCGGTGCATTATCGCATTGATGAATGCAGATTGGGCATAGCAACGCCAGGTCTTGGCTAAGCGAACACTTTCGTCGACGATGGCATGTTCAGGGATGCGATTAAGGAAAAAAATTTGGTAAAGACCTAGGCGAAGTATTTCCTGCACGATCGGGTTTTGTTCACGTCGATTGGTGGCGCGCGCAATCAGCCAGTCAAGTAGTCGCCGCCATCGGACNCAGCCTGAGACGAGTTCGCGGGTGAGGCCTGTGTCGGCTTCAGAGAGAATGGTGGTACGGAGCTCNCGTGCGAGAATCGATTCAACAGCATATCGCGATTCTTGAGATCTTAACAACGTTCGCAGTGCAATTTGTCTTGATTTGCTNCACNTCACATCGGTAANATGCCCGGTTTNGCGGCGCAGGCCGAGCGTTNTACTAANGAACGACCCTATGACCAAGGAAGCAAGCACTACAGGAGAACAATCAGAGCAGCTACAGGGAGAGTTTAAGCGACTTATCTTGGATGGNAAATTGGATCCCAAGTTGACCGACCAGTTAACTGAACTCGTTACGTCAGGTTTTTGTACTCACCGATCATGGGGTTTTGGGAAGATCACCACGGTGGACACACTGATGGCAACCATTATCATAGACTTTCAGTCCAAACCGGCACATTCGATGGATTTGGGTTTCGCTGCCAAGATTTTACAGCCGGTCAGTTCAACACATATTCTTGCTCGTAAGTCTACCGACTTGACTGGACTTAAACGAATGGGTGCCCTTCGCCACCTTGAGTTGATTAAGCTGGTTCTGGAAAGCTATGGAGGCAGAGCTACCGTTGCGCAGATTCAAGAGTCGCTTGTGCCGGATGTTATTGAGGAAGATTGGAAAAAATGGTGGGCTGACGCCAAAAAGGAAATGAAGGCTGACGGCCATTTTCAATTACCCGTTAAGAAAACAGAAGCGATCTTGTATCATGCCGAGGAGCTTTCTCCTGTGGATAAGCTGATGGGTAACATTCGTAATGCCAAAGCCCTGAAGGCACAGATAGCTGCGGCGACTGAAATATCCAAGAGTATCAATGAGATCGAAAATAAGGAGTCAGTCTTGGAAGAGATCGTGATGATTCTCAATAACTCGATCAAGAACCACCTAAATCTTAAGCCGTCACTGGCTCTTGAGGCCATCCTTCTGCGAGATGCTATGCGTAACCAATTTGATCAGGGGCAGCAAGATGGGGAGTTGGCCGCAAGCGATATTTTTGAAAAAGCCAAAAATCTAGCTCCGGTGATCGAGGGTTTATCAGCTTCCAAGCAAAAGCTTGCATTGGAAGCATTTCGGGAAGCTTATCCCGATACTTGGGTTGAAATCTATTTGAGATTGGCTAACGAGACAGGGTTGAGATTNGTAGGAGAATTGATTCAGATGCTTATTGATACCGGCCACTTTGAGCAATTCAAAACAAAAATGGCCAAGCTGATTAGTCGGCGGAAAGCCAGTACTGACTTGATGCTTTGGGTNGGNAAGAATCGCTCTGACAGCTTTGCCGATATCCTTGGTCCGGATGTCTTTCGGGCCATGATGGCCGCCATCGAAAACGATCGATTCGAGGATCGGAAAACCAGCAAGCTTGGGGATTTGATCATGAGCGATCAGGATTTGATCACGGATCTCATAGGTTCGGCTGATGTTGAAGTGGTTCAGGATTTAGTTCGTGCGCTTCAGGCGACCAATTGTTTTGATGATATGGACAAGAGGTCGTTACTTGGACGCATCGTCAAGGCCTTTCCATCCATACAGTCAATGATTTCCGGTGANCAAGGTAAGGAGGACAGCTCTCTTGTCGTCTCTTGGCCTAGCCTGGAGAGGCGCAAACTGGAATACGAGGAACTGGTTAAGGAGAAGATTCCCGCCAATTCACGAGAGATTGCTATTGCCCGAAGCTACGGCGATTTACGAGAGAATCACGAGTTTAAGGCGGCGAAGGAGATGCAAAAATTGCTGCTTTCCAGAAAGGGCGAACTGGAATATGACTTATCACGTGCTAGAGCCACGGATTTCTCAGATGCCACGATTGACCAAGTTACTGTCGGCAACCGGGTAAGTGTGACCAATCTCGAAACCGGCAAGCGTGAGGTATTTATTATTCTTGGCGCTTGGGACGGTGATCCTGATAACCAGATCCTGAGCTATCTTACGCCGCTAGGGCAATCTTTCCTTGGAAAGAAACCGGGTGAGGAGGCGGTGTTTGAACTTGATCAGGAATCAAGACGTTATCGAGTCGANTCGATCGAACGACATACCGTTTCCGGACCAACCCAATCGGCCGACGAGGAAGAAGACTAAGCTGTGAAGCAGTAGGTCTAGGTCGATATTAAGCCAGCGAATTAAAAAATATTAGACCTATGACATATGGGCGTAAAGACTAGTTTTTTACCCGTACACTCAAAAGTTGGTCGACCAGTTTCTCTGCAGATAGGCCGTAGCTCCCGCGAAAGAGGTTGAAGTGATTCAACGTGTGGTAAAGTCTGTAAATTAATTTACGAACAGAATANCCGGGATGTAGCGGGTGCTCCGATTCGTATGCCGCCCAAAAGTCGCTCTCAAACCCGCCGAACATTTCGGCCAGTCCGAACTCTGCCTCTCGGTCACCTCGATAAGTCGCGGGGTCATAGATCACNGGCTCGCCGCCCTGTCCGAAAGCTACATTGCCGCTCCATAGATCACCGTGAAGCAGTGATGGCTTTGGGTTGTAGTTGATAAAATAATCATCAAGTCTATCTAACAGTTCGGCTACTCCATTTAGTTTTAGCCCGTTTCGCTTGGCGAGNTTGCATTGGAATCCGAGTCTGTGATCGCGTAGGAAGGATATCCAATCATCGCTCGCTGGGTTAGGTTGTAAGGTGCTACCAATTGTGTTGTCACGTTCCCATCCGAAATTTTTCTGTGGTATGGAATGAAGCTTAGCCAAGCATCTCCCCAGCTCCATCATGGAACCGCAATTACGCAAATTGAGATACTCTAGCACAAGGTATGCTTTCTTGCCATAGATCCCGTGACAAATTGGGCGCGGGACTCGGATTGTGTCTGTGCCGGCAATCTCCTGCAAAGCTTCGGCTTCAGTTTCAAACATTTCCAAAGAGTTCGCATGGTTGAGCTTCGCGAAAAACGAGATGCTGTCTCCGTTGAGTTTGTATGCTTCGTTAATGCACCCACCTCCGATCGGTTGCGCGTTGGAAAAACGGAATGGGGTCGCAATACTCTCGCTAATGTGCTCGGTTATAGCGTCCCACATAAGGCTTCAAATATCAGCTAGGTTACGAATGTATTTAAGAAGGTTGACGCAACCGTCCTCTAGAAGATCGAGCACGATTTCAAATCCCTCAGGTCCCCCATAGTATGGATCGGGAACTTCGGTCGCGGTATTTCCGGTGACAAAATCGCAAAACGGTCGCACTTCCGCGAGATGATTCTCTGACGGTGCNATGTTTCTAACATTTATTAGGTTTTCNTTGTCCATCGTCAAAATCATGTCNAACGAGTGGNAGTCATCGGCATGAATNTNTCGCGCTTGGCCGCNAGTACGAATGCCACGCCGGCTTGCCGCCTCGTGCATGCGGGTGTCGGGNGGGTTGCCGGTGTGGAACGAGATAGTACCAGCCGAGTCGCACTCTATNTGCTTTTTCGAGAAGCCCTTAGACTCGACAAGGTTGCGCATTACCGCTTCGGCGGCGGGTGAGCGGCAGATGTTTCCCATACAAACAAACAACAACCTGAACGTGTGCATGGACAAAAGTCTATCCGCCCTATAGGTCTTGAGCAATCAGGCTCTTGGCCAAGCTTGAGTTTGCTTGCCTAAGTCGTTAAACAAACCGCGTGAACCGTCGAACTTTTCTCGAAACCAGTGCAGCTGGGTTGGCCTGTTCCTCCCTAGCCGCGACCGCGGCCGATATTGCCAACGGTCCGACCAAGCGTGTGGCGCTGATCGGTTCCGGTTGGTACGGGAAAGTGGATTTGCTACGTCTTATTCAGGTGGCACCTGTCGAGGTGGTGGCGTTGTGTGATGTGGACAGTAAAATGCTCTCCGGTGCGGCAGAAATCGTTGCCAAGCGGCAGAAATCTGGCAGGCGTCCCAAGACATATGTTGATTACCGGACATTGCTTAAGGAAAACAAGCTCGACCTCGTGATCATAGGCACACCGGACCATTGGCATGCGTTACCGATGATCGCTGCTGTCCAAGCTGGTTGCGATGTGTATGTCCAAAAACCGACGAGCATCGATGTTGTAGAGAGTCAGGCAATGCTCGCCGCCGCCCGAAAGTACGACCGCGTGGTGCAGGTTGGTACTCAGCGTCGAAGTACGCCGCACCTCATGGAGGCACGCGAGCAGATCGTTTCCAAAGGCCTGCTCGGAAATGTTGCCCATGCGGAAGTCTGCTGCTATTACCATATGAGAAATCGAGAAAATCCTGCCGATAGTTCGCCGCCGGAAACACTCGATTACGATTTGTGGAGCGGTCCCGCTCCGCGTCGACCCTTCAGCGAGATTTGCCATCCGCGTGGCTGGCGAGCGTTCATGGAATACAGTAACGGCATCGTCGGAGATATGTGTGTGCACATGCTCGATACCGTCCGTTGGATGCTCGACCTTGGATGGCCGACCAGCATCGTTTCGCAGGGGGGCATCCTTGTCGACAAGGATGCCAAGGCTAATACCACCGACACTCAGACTGCCTGCTTCGACTTCGATGACCTGCAGGTCATATGGCAGCACCGTGCCTGGGGCCATGCGCCTGATCCAGATTACCCTTGGGCAGCATTCCTCTACGGCGACAAGGGAACCTTGAAATTGAGCGTCAATCGCTACGATTTCATCCCGCGCGGCCGAGGAGGCAAGCCAATCCATCGTGAAGTTAAGATGGAACTGGATGAGTATCCCGAGGACAAGACCGAGAAAGATCTAGAGCGTCATGTTGCTCCGGCGGTGCGGGTTCACATGATCGACTTCCTTAACGCCGTGGCAAAGCGTAGCCGACCTGTCGCTGACATAGAGCAGGGGCACATATCCAGCGTGAGCTGTATTTTGGCCAACCTCTCGCAACGTCTCGGTGGACGCACCCTTCGGTGGGATCCACAAACCCATACTGTCATTGGCGATCCAGAGGCCAATCGATTGCTCAGTCGTCCCTACACCGCCCCGTGGATTCATCCCACGCCAGACACTGTATGATGCCCGCCAAAGTGATTGTCTTAGTGGGTTAGTTGTCGGTCAGCTGGATACACTGCAGGTTGTTTTGGTCGCGAACGAAGAGTTGACCGTTGGAGTAGGCCGGGAAGCTCCAAGTTTTGCCGCAGACCTGCATTCGATCTAGTTCCTCGTATTTAACCGGGTCGATGCTCAGTAATACCAATTCACCCATTTGGCCGAGTACGAGCATTCGTTTGCCGTCGGTCAGCGTCGAGGCATAAAATTTGCCGAAGCCGCGTTCCTCCCAGTTCAATTTCCCGGTGGCGGTATCAACACAAATAAATCGATCCTTTTCGGCGAAGGTGTAAAGGTTGCTGCCCACGACAACCGGGGTAGCAAGATTGATCTTTAGATTTGCGTCTTTCCATTTCTGTTTGGCTTTGCCGTTGCTGCCGCTGCCGCCGATGCAAAGCATCCCCTCGGAGTGGGAAGCGGTGATTACGCTGTTGTTCGCGGCGACCGGCGTGACTACGTTGCGAAAGTAGCGCGTGGGAACCGGTTGGCTCCAAAGGAGTTCGCCATTTTCAACATCCACGCTAAGAATCTTCTCGGTGGTAAGCGTGACGAATTGTCGTTTGCCGGAAATTATTGTGATCAATGGACTGGCAAAACTGGCTAGGTCATCCTGTGATTTCCATATGACTTCGCCCGTTAATTTGTCGAAGCAAACCACACCTGTTCCAGGTTCCCCCCCGACTTGGCAGATGAGATGGTCTCCATCAATCAACGGTGTGCCGCTGTAGCCTCGTCGGGATGCAGCGGCTTCGTTTTGACTCTTATTCTTGATCCACTTGACCTTGAATTTTTTTTGGTAGTCTACTTCCCAGAGAATGGAACCATCCTTGACCTTTAGGCAGCTCAGCTTGCCTCGGCAGGTTTGCATATATATACGGTCGTCATCGAACAGCGGTGCGCAGCGTGGGCCGGCACCGAAACCGTCATCTGCGTAAGTTTGTCCATACGGTTTTTTCCACATTTCCAAGCCGGTTCGTTTGTCGAGTAGCCGGAGCACTTCGTTGTCGCCCTGTTCTTCGGAGACGGCTAACAGGTTTCCCTGTGTGATCGGTGCGGAATGGCCGGGGCCGGTTAGGATGCGCCAGAGGATTCTGGGTGAATTGTCTAGTTTGCTGGGGAGTGAATCGCCTTTTGTTACGTGACCATTTGAATATGGGCCGCGCCACTGGGGCCAATCTCCTGAATGAACAATCAATTCGCCAAAAGGCAAAGACAGTAAAGTCGTCAAAAAAAGGATAATTCGCATAGATAATGCTGTTTTCATGATAATTCGGTTGCGGAAATTAAGTGGGATAAAGGAGGGGCGCAACGCTTTCCTTTTGGCTTGTATGCGGGTCCATGCGGGCTCAATCTTTTTGAGACCCGCAGGAAGATGCGACCAAGGAGAATCCACCGTGGGGAACCGCTCGCCAAGCTGCTGTTGTTATTGCTGGTGATTGGTCCAGTACAAACCGCTTTAGCGGTAGAGGCCAACTATCGCTCTACCAAGTACCCCGATTACGCAGCATGGCGAGCTGCATGCATTCAGTTGCCATCCAACCGTATATTGCTTGGGAAAGTGCCTTCGACTCGACTCGAAACAGCATTGCCCTCGTTTTCGGAGGTGGAAATTACTTTGAAGGCAGCATTTAATTTGTTTCGCAATGGTTCGATGGGTCTTGACGCAAACTGGGTTGGTAGCGTGCCAAAGACGAATGAGTTTTTTGATCCCGATCGAGCCTATTTTCTGAGACCTCCGATTCCTTTCCAGCCCTTTGCTCAGAAACTTAAGTTGCCGGCTGGAAGTGAGGTCGTGTTTCACGGCGATTTTCATGGCGATATCCACTCTTTCATCGCAATGCTCGATTCGCTCAACCAAGCCGAGATATTGGACGGTTTTCGATTGGTTAAGCCGAACCGTTACATGGTGTTTCTCGGTGACTATACAGACCGTGGCTTCTACGGTATCGAAGTGCTTTACACGATGTTGCGGCTCAAGTTAGCCAATCCGGAGCAAGTTTTCATGGCGCGTGGCAATCATGAAGATGTGCAGATGATTCCACGGTATGGATTTATCGCCGAGTGCCAAAAGAAATATGCAAATCAATTTAATCCTGCAATGATCGGCCGGCTATATGACTTTTTTCCTGTAGTGATTTACGTCGGCAGCGGGGCGGACTTTTTGCAGTGCAATCATGGTGGGATGGAGCCGGGTTTTTTGCCGGGCACGTTGCTAGACTCCAAGCCGGCTTTCTCGTACCAATTTTTAGGCGAAATGACTGGCGGCACGTTTTTGAAACAACACCCTCGTTTGCTTGGTTCGGCTGATATTTCTCGTAGAGATTTTCTCAAGACCACCATTCGCGACTATAAGCCGATTGCTCCAATGTCGCCGGTTATAAACGGATTTATGTGGAATGATTTCACTGTGTTCGCGAGTGAGCCGGGTCTAGGTTACATGGAGGGACGCGGTTTCGTTTACGGAAAAACCGGTACTCGAATCGTACTCGACGCCTCTGCCGGAACGTCAGCTAAGGTGCGAGGAGTATTTCGGGCGCATCAACACTCGTCTGCAGTCAACCCGATGATGCGCCGTTTGCTTGCCTGCAACGGCGTGTTTCGGCATTGGCACGAAAATGACAGTTTAGCGCACGCAAATGCTTCTAAATCTGTACTCCGGAGCGACTGTCGATTGGAACATACTGCCGAACGGGGGATTAAGGATGGCTCAGTCTGGACCTTCAATGTGTCCCCAGATAGCTATTACGGGCGAGGTAACAATTACAAGTTCGACACTTACGGCGTGTTGACAACTGGGAAGGTTTTTGCCGAATGGAAATTAAGGGTCGTCAATCAGGCCGTACCCATTCTCGATTCGGTTCCTCCAGGCCAATGAGGGAGCTGCGTTACCAGTTCGAGGTGTTTGAGGGACCCCTCGACCTGCTGCTGCATCTGGTCCGAAAAGAAGAGGTCGACATATACGAAGTGGATATGGTCCGGCTGGCTGACCAGTTTTGTGCTTATGTCGACTTAATGAAGCAGTTCGACCTTGAGTTGGCCGGTGACTTTATTGTCATGGCATCCACTCTGATGTACATCAAGAGCAAGGAGTTGCTTCCGGTTGACCAGCAGGTAGTCGCCGATGAGGATGATGAAGATGAGGATCCGCGTTGGGACTTGATCCGTCAACTTGTAGAGTACAGGAAGTTCAAAGACGCTGCTGACGATTTCCGTCGGATGGAATGGGAGCGTGAACAGAGCTTCGACCGAAGAGGTGCTGCTCCGAAAGTACCTCCGCTTCCTCCTCAAGCGCCAAGAGAGGCGTCTGTGTTCGACCTGATTGATGCCGTAAATCAGGTTCTCAAGCGTTTCGCGGACACTGAAAAGAAACGTGATGCAAGAGCAAGGGAGATTGTTTCTGATCCATGGACTGTAACAGAAAAAATTGCGCTTATCCGCGAGTTGCTTACTGAGCGTGGTCGAGTGCGATTTGCTGATTTGTTTAATTCAGCTGGTAGTCGCCTAGAAGTCATTGCGACATTTCTCGCTGTGCTAGAACTGGCCAAGCTTCGGCAGTTGGCGGCTATCCAGAGTGAACGATTTGGAGAAATCGAGTTAGTTCAAGCTTCTCCAGAAGAGATACGTGAAATAGATCCTGTAGCAGAAAAGAATGATCCCGAATCGGTAGGGTTTTCCGCTTCTCATTCGGAAGTTCTCACTGAAGATCAGTCGTCGGAAGAAAAAGTTGTTGTGAAGACCGCTGGGCTGGATGTGAAGACCGCAGGAACTAGCGCTGCATTGACTATGCCGGTTGGTGAACTGGCGCACAAGGCAGACGAGCCGTTGACATTTGTTCCTCCAGTCGAGCCAGAGGAGGTTCCCTACGATGATCCCAATCTCCGCGAGTTACCTCTGGCTACCGACATTGGTCAGGCTCGGCACTTAGTCAAGGGCTACGAACCCAGGCCTTGGACGGCGGAATTAAACTTCGACCGTCCCACGAAAGATCGTTTGATAGCCGTTTCTATTCTAGTTGTGGTGACAGTACTCCTTAGCATTATGGTGTTTTAGCTTTCCTTTCTTTGACTTACTTGGCCTTGCTCAGGCGGACCACTAACACTAGCTTCCCTGCTGTGTGCAGGTTGATTATAAAACCATATTTGTCGTTAAAAACTATCCTTTCTCTCTTTGCTTTTATTTTGCTTTGGCAATCAGCTAGTGCATGGGAGGAGAGGCCCTACGGCTTGGCTAAGCTTGAGCGCTGGGAAAATACTCGACTTGTCGGGACTCCGGAACCCCCTCCGCCATATTCGGTCGAGCCGGTGTATACAAACCTAGTCTGGGCTGCCCCTATGTTCATAGCTCCGGAACCGCAGAGCGATCGGTTGTTTGCGATGTTGAATGGGGCGAACGATCAACCTGCCGGACTGGTTGGATTCCACGATGATCCCACGGTAAAGGACCTAACCCACCTGATGGATTTGGAGGGGCGTATTGCTTATTCGTTTTGTTTTGACCCTGACTATCAGGTAAATAGTTATCTTTACCTATTTACAAACTTGCGTCTGGACCGGTTTGGCGGTGGGAAGGCAAATCGTATTTCGCGGGTCACTATTCATTCAGATTCGGAACAGGTGGTTGATCCCAGTACCGAGCATGTAATTCTTGAGTGGGAATCTCGTGGGCATGATGGGGGCGGTCTGGCTTTTGGACGAGACGGGATGCTTTATGTTTCGACAGGTGATGGAACTAGCGACTCTGACCGATGGGTGTCTGGCCAGACTCTCGATGATCTGTTGGGCGGTGTGCTACGCGTTGATGTGCGTAATAGTACACCAGATAAACCATATTCAGTTCCGTCTGATAACCCTTTCGTTGACCTACCCGGTGCGCGACCAGAGTTGTTTGCCTATGGCCTGCGTAATCCATGGCGTCTTACCACTGATGTGCAAAGTGGTCAGGTATGGGTTGGTAACAATGGACAAGATTTATGGGAGACTGTACATCTGATTCGTTCCGGTGAAAATTACGGATGGAGTGTATATGAGGGAAGTCATCCATTTTACCTTAACCGAAAGCTTGGGCCGCATTCGTTAACACTGCCGACGGCTGAGCATTCACATTCTGAAGCTCGTTCGATTACAGGTGGTGTTGTGTACCGCGGCGCGAGATGGCCGGCGTTGCGTGGACAGTATCTTTACGGCGATTACAGCACCGGTAAGATATGGAGTATTCGGCATGACGGGCAGAAAGTGGTGTCACATCAGGAGTTGGCTGACACATCGTTGGCGATAGCCGGATTTGCTGTGACGCACTCGGGAGATGTGCTTGTTGTCGATCATTCCAGTGGATTTTATCGGCTTAAGACTCGTTCGAAAACCCGTCTGCTGCAGCCTTTTGCCACGCGCCTTAGCGATACCGGCCTGTTCACTGACACAGCCGCACACAAACTACATCCGGGAGTGATCGGCTATTCGGTAGTCGCACCTGCGTGGAATGATGGAGCTACGGCTGAGCGCGCAATGGCAGTTCCTAATGCTCAACGGGTTGGCTTTAGCAAGTCGGGTGCTTGGGCCTTTCCAGAGCAAACTGCTCTGGTGCAGACTTTGACGGTGAAACGTCAACTCCCCAATGGAGGAGTGAGGCCGTTCCGTGTAGAAACTAGGATTCTGTTGCTCAGTCAGAATGAATGGAACGGGTATTCATACCGTTGGAACGAGGCTCAAACCGACGCGGAATTGGTGCCGCCCGAAGGTGGCATGACAACCTTTCGTGTGCAAGATTCACCATCACCTGGAGGGTTTCGGCGGCAGGACTGGGTCTTTCCAAGTCGTGCAGACTGCATGGTTTGTCATGGAAGAGCGGCCGGGTACGTTCTCGGTATCAACGGACTAAATCTCAACCGTGAACATACCTATGGTTCGGTTACCGATAATCAACTCCGCACCCTTGGTCATGCTGGATTTTTCCGTAATAGGCCGAAAACACCATTTAAGGGCGGTGTTAAGTTGGTAGATCCATACGATTCGGCAGAGGATACAGAACAACGGGTGCGGTCGTATCTCAATATTAATTGCGCGGCTTGCCATGTTCATTCCGGGGGCGGTAATTCAAAGATGGAACTGAAGTTGGCAACAGCTAGAGATGCTATGAACCTTATCGAGGCGCGGCCGCAGCACGACACGTTTGGCATAGCTAACGCCATGCTTGTGTCACCTGGTGCGCCGGGGCAGTCGGTTCTACTGCAGCGGTTGAGTCGGAGAGGGCGGGGTCAAATGCCACCACTTGGATCAAGCGCGGTTGATCGCGCGGCGATCGCGTTGTTTCAAGAGTGGATTGACGGACTAAAGCCGAGTGCTGTATTCGTGAAGAACTGGACAATGGCCGATCTTGAGCCGATGTTAGGGAAATTAAAGAAAGGACGTTCTATTGCGGATGGGCGGAAGGCGTTTGAAAGAACCGGCTGTGCGCAATGCCATCAGTTTAAGGGTAAGGGAGGAAGTGTCGGGCCGAATTTAAATGATTTGGTCAAGCGAATGAAACCACGCGATGTGCTGGAGTCGATCATCGAACCGTCTAGAACCATCGCCGAGTCGTACGTGATGGAACACTTTAATATGAGTGACGGCACAACGCACTTCGGCCAAGCGCAGGAAGAGACAGAAGCTGTTGTACGTTTGCGGAGTTTGTCTGCAACTTCGGCTCCGGTGAGCTTGGCCAAAGCGCTGATCGTCAGCCGCAAAAAGTTAAACGTATCCAACATGCCTCCCGGCACGGTGAACACCCTGCAAGAACACGAAATCCTAGATCTCTTGGCCTACTTACTGGATTGAGCCAATTGAGAGCTCTTGGAAAAAGTTTTATTGTTGTGATTTAATTTTTGGATCGGCGAGTTGGGGGAATTTTTGAAGCACCCGTTTTGATATGGTGTTGGGCCAACCTTCATTTTTCTGTTTTGNGCCAGGAGTGGTTCGNCCGTTNCGAAATGCTTNGGCCAATTCGNNAACTAATTCCTTTACCTTATCCGGAAATTGATNGTGAACGTTTTTAGATTCCTTTGGGTCGTTGACGAGGTTGTAAAGCTGAATTATCGGGAACTGCTTTTTCGCAGCCTCAGCCTCGCGTGGGGGACTCCAGCCGCCGGAGCCGCGGCACAACAGCAATTTCCACTGGCCTTTACGGATGGCGAAATGGCCGCTGCCGGAGTGATGGATTACAATCTCATGCAGTGTTTTTTTTAGTTTTTTTCCGCTCAATTCGGGCAAAAGGCTTACGCTGTCCTCGGCGGAGTTGGGCGGGAGATCATAACCTATTATATCCGCGCAGGTGGCCATGATATCNGTGAGCACAATGGTCTCGTCGCTGCGCGAATTGGGTCGGATTTTGATAGGCCATCGAACGATGAAGGGTACGCGGTGGCCACCCTCGTAAGCGTCCGCTTTCCAGCCTCGCCAGTTAACGTTCAAGTGTACCCCGGCTTGGTCGAGTTGAGCAAAGTTCGCTTTNGGCGAGGTGCCGTTGTCGCAGGTGAAAATGACAACGGTATTGTTTGTCTGTTCGGTCTCTTCCAGTGCCTTCATGATTTCACCCACGGCCCAGTCGCTTTCCACCAAAAAATCGGCGTAATCACTAATGCCGGTTATACCCTTAAATCTGCCGCCCGGAGCGATTGGGGTGTGGGGCGAAGGCATCGAAAAATAGAGGAAGAATGGCTGTTTCTTGTCCTTGCGGCTACGAACATAATCCGCGCAACGCCTTCCATACTCAAGCAGCACTGAGGCAAAATCCCACTCCGGTACCGCCGGTCCAGCGGAAACGCCGACCATCGCGCCTTGTTTCATTTGTTCGGATAAGATTCCAAGAAGACGTTCGTTTTCACGCCACGCATACGGCGGCCAGTTGGGTACATCGTCACCATAATAATAGTCAAAACCGTGGCTGGTCGGCCCACCTTTTATAGGTTGGGNGAAGTCGATTTCGGCAATATTTTCCGTGACACCGCCGCCCTGCTTCGGCCAATGCCAGCCGAGGTGCCATTTGCCGATCATGCAAGTGGCGTAGCCATCTGTCCGAAACATCTCTGGAAGNGTAAGGCGGGAGTTGGAGATTAGCGGTCGTTCCCATTGCCCCACGATTCCGCGCTTGAGTCGGCTGCGCCAGTTGTAGCGGCCTGTTAGCAGCCCGTAACGAGTTGGTGAGCAGACGCNGGATGTCGAGTGTGCATCGGTAAAACTTATGCCCTCACTTGCCAGTCGATCGATGGCAGGTGTCTTGAGTCCCATCATTGGATTAAATGTGGAGACGGAATCAATCCCCATATCATCGCCNAGGATGACGACAAAATTCGGCTTACTCTTTGCCGAGAGAACGCTGGTGATGAGCGCCATCGCGATGACTAGGGTGCTGTTGAGATTCATTTTCGTTTGATGTTGATGATTCTGCTTGGGAACGATGGAGAATGTATCTCGTGAATCGTGCCATCTTGGCTTTCTATCACGAACACGCCACCAATTCTTGCGGCAATCTTTTCCGTCCTGTCCGGCTTCACGATGTGTGGACGTCGGCTACGTTGACCGCGGGGTGTGATGGGATATATCCGGATTTCAGTGTCAGTATTGTTTTCGATGATCATTGGAGCTGGCTGTCGACCTCGGTTGGGGTTCGAATGCACGGNCGGCACCATTTTTAGCGGACGTCGAGGGTGGGTTTTCAANAGTTGCTCGCTAAGGGACTGCACCAANTTTTCCGGGACATTATTTATTAGGTTCACCGTCTCGGAATGATCGTTTCTGTGGTCATACAATTCACGTGCAGTCACGTTTCCGGTGCCGAAGTTGCGCCACTCAACAAATCGATGGCTTGTCGAGCGCATGGCGTAACCCATGTACTCGGCGCCATTGTGTCGTCGGTAGTATTGACTATGTGCAACGCGATTGATTTTAGNGGNGGGATNTTTTAGTAGTGGCAGGAGGCTTTTGCCTTGTGCAAAGTCAGGNGTAGGGATGCCGCTCAGGTCACATAGTGTCGGAAAAATATCGAGTAACTCGACCGGGGTTTCGGTCGTTTTTCCGGCNGACCTCAGGCCGGGTGCGACGATGATTAACGGCACGCGCGTATCGATTTCGTAGTTGCTCATTTTTCCCCAGCCGTTGTGTTCTCCAAGTTTCCAACCGTGGTCGCTCCAAAGCACGATGATGGTGTTATCATTTAACCCCTCGTCGTCGAGCGCCTTCAATAATCGTCCAATCTGCGCATCCACATACGATACGCAGGCATAGTATCCGTGCATGAGTTTTCGTGCCACTTTGTCGGTGACTCGTTGATCGTCCCATGGCTTAGGAAAGTTGATAAGATCCATATAATGCGTCAACTCATAGCTGTTGGANAGGGCGTANGGTGGCGTGTTCGCAGTTACCTTGTGGTCGGTNATGNCCGGTAGCGTTTTGGGGTCGTAGAGNTCCCAGTATTTTTTAGGTGAAATCCATGCTAAGTGTGGTCGAATGAAGCCAAGTGCGAGAAAGAATGGTTTCTCTCCTTGGCCAAGTCGTCGTAGATCCTTGATGGCCAGGTTCGTGCGTGCGCCGTCCACTAGTTGGTGGTCTTCAATGTTTGGCGCAGCTGTGGCAGGGCCGCGGAGATTGTTTTTCCGCCAGTCGCTTTCGGGCAGCTTNATCTGCAATTCCCGGATATGCGCTTGCCAACCTTGCGGATAACCGCGTTCGAATTGAGCGTTGCGAATCGGTTCGCTCCAAGATTGCGGGTCAGGGGTTGGATTGTGGTAAATCTTTCCATGTCCCACTGCTGTGTAGCCGTTTTGGCGTAACCATTGAGGCAATGTCACAGCGTTCGGCTTGGCTTCGCGGAAATGAATGGGGAGCGTCCAGATCCCAAGGGTATCGGGCCGCAGTCCCGTCATCAGGCTGGCGCGCGATGGATTGCATACGGCTACTTGACAATATGCCTGGTCGAATCGCACCCCGCGCTTGGCCAAGCGGTCTATATTAGGNGTAACCGCAACCGCGTCACCATAACACCCGATCGACGGCCTCAAATCGTCAACAGCGATAAAAAGAATATTGGGTTTTTCTGCAGTTGCAATCTGCAGCGCAAAGGCAAGGATCAACCAAATAAATTTCATCTCTTAATTTCTTTTTTGGTAAGAAGGGGTGCACGACAGATAGTCAGAATGAAGACAAACGGGAATTGATTCATTAAATGGTGATTTTAAGCTCAAAGTATTAATGATAATACAACAATAATTAGTATTCTTGATCGCCGTTTCTGCAAAAAAAACACTCAGATGACAAGCATATGGTCTGAGGTGTGTGCTTAATTTAATANATTTAAGATCCTGATAAAGCAAAGAGGNAGGCCCNTATCCAATTATTATATGACTGGAAATNGGTTCGAAGTATAGGATCGATAATTCTCAAATAATCAACTTGGATGAGTGTTGGCAAAATTGATTCTGTTGGATGCATTTTTTATATCGTTATTGTTGCTGTTTAGGTTTAGTATNTNTCAAGTTCTCGTTACGGTTTAGATCATCACNAATTTTGCGTTATGTTTGATTTTTTGGCTGAAGAACAAGCCTCCATTTGTGGAGGTAGTCACTTGAAGCGCAGAGAGTTTCTGCAGGTAGGCGCGCTTGGTGCGGCAGGATTGTCACTTCCTCAGTTGCTTGCGGCCAAGGAGGTGGGAGCTGTCCGGCCAGGGCACGACAATCGTGCCTGCATCATGATCTTTAACCTCGGAGCACCCAGNCATNTTGATCTATGGGATATGAAGCCNGATGCTCCCAGGGAGATTCGGGGGCCTTTTATGCCAATCCGCACAAAATCGCAGGATATCGACATATCAGAGATTCTTCCACATCACGCNAAGATTGCTGACAAGTTTTCGCTCGTTCGAACCGTTCACCACGGTGGCGCGGCTGTGCACGATGCTGGTTGGCAGATCATGCAGACCGGCCGACGTTTTTCCGGTGGTATCCAGACGCCGCACGCTGGCGCAGTGGCAAGTTATCTTCTTGGCCGAAAGAGCGATCTGCCGCCCTTTGTTGTTTTGCCGGAATTGATGGGGCGCGGTGGAGGCAANTTGCCCAACGGTCAAGCCGGCGGTTTTCTTGGTAAAGCGCACGACCCTTTTGCCTTAAACGCTGATCCGGCGCAGAAAAATTTCAAAGTGCCTGATCTTTTGCCGCCCGATCAGATCGGCGCTGCCCGGTTGGATCGCCGTCGCAAGATGCGGGATATTGTAGATGGTGCTGTGAAAAATTTTGAAGCTAGCGAAGATGCACGCCTGCTCAACGATAGNTTCCATTCCGCCTTTCGCATGATGACAAGTGAACAGGCNCGAGCTNCATTTGANATCACNAAAGAGAANCCNGNCGTGCGGGAGCGCTACGGTATGAACCGCTTTGGTCAATGTTGTTTNCTTGCCCGACGGCTGGTTGAGAATGGCGTCCGCATGGTTACNATCAACAGTTTTCTTACAGTCTTTGATCAGCTGTCTTGGGACATCCATGGATCCAAGCCGTTCATCTCAGTCAAGCAGATGAAGGAACANGTCGCCCCAATGTACGACCAGGGATACAGCGCATTGATCGAGGATCTGCATACNCGCGGATTGTTGGACGATACAATGGTGACTACNCTGTCGGAGTTTGGTCGAACNCCCAAAGTCAACCCTGCAGGTGGACGTGATCACTGGCCGCAATGCTTTACCTGTTCCTTTGCTGGGGGCGGTGTGAAGGGCGGGCGCGTGGTTGGTAAAAGCGATCCCATTGGTGGCTTTCCAGCTGAACGACCAGTGGAGCCTGGCGATGTCGTGGCGACAATTTTTCACAGCCTTGGTCTCAATCCCAAGGCCACCCTGCCCGGACCAAGTGGGCGCCCGTTCCCGCTAGTCGATTTTGGCAACGAGCCAATTAAGGAACTGTTCTCGTGAGAGCTCGGATCACACTAAGCCTGGCTCTGCTTCTCATGGTGTTTACTCTTTCGGTGATTGCCGATGAACAGCAAAAAATAAGTTTTCGGCACGATGTGTTGCCAGTGTTGTCGAAGGCTGGATGCAACGGTGGCGGCTGCCATGGTGCATTGTCAGGCAAGGGTGGGTTTCGGCTCAGTCTTAATGCTTATGATCCGGTCATCGACCATTACAACATTACCCGTGAGAACCGGGGTCGACGCATCGAGTTCTTCGATCCTGCCAGAAGCCTGTTCGTCACCAAGCCAACGGCGGCAGTCCGGCACAAGGGAGGTAAGGTGCTGCACGAAAACTCCGAGGCATACCG
>PBKH01000001.1 GCA_002721375.1 Verrucomicrobiales bacterium | reverse complement strand
GTTGGCATTAGTTTCTGCATCAGTGGCTTCTTTAGCCATATAAGCTGATAAAATAGCTAAGCAGAAAAGGAAGGCAGCGAATATTTTATTGCGCTTAGCTGATTTGCGCTGAATTTCGGCGCGATCTTTTTCGGCCAAGGCCAAGGCCTTAGCCTGTTCGAGTTCCCGTTTGCGTGCTTTCTCCTTGGCTTTTTTATCAGCCTCTTTTTGTGTCTGACTGTCGTCGAGGAATTTCATAGCCGCATTGAAGTTCCCAGAGTAGCGGCTGGCCCAGCGTTCATTTGGATGATGCTCCTCGCGCCACGTGATTGCAATCTTCAAGTCTGGATCGTTGTACAGGCCTGCTTCTCCGGTTGCATGAAGGGCTGAGGTTTCGGCTAGGCGACGGTAGATTCGGGCAGATTGGGATTCTTCATCGACCCAACCACGAAGTCGCTCCCAGACACGCATGAGGCTTTCGTGTGAGATATCGATGACTGTTTCAATGTGAATCTGTGTGTGTTCCAGTGGCATAATGAACGACCGGTTAGTCGTTCGAAAATCGTCAATGACTTTCATCAATGCCAGCTCGTCACCACCGACGATCTCGATGAGATCCGAGAAGGGCATGGGGCGCCGGATGCCGCGTCCATCGTTACCTCGCTCGGTGATGGACTTGAACATTCGTTCGCAAATTTTTCGATGGTGATCGTCTGGCAATTGATTGTATGCTTCATCGGCATGGCGAGAGAGGGCCTCCTTCATGGTGCCGATGGCTCTGTAATGCTCGACGTCCAGTGGCTTGGTCCTGTCTGTGGCATGTTCCTCCCAGTATTCCCATGTTCGCATGAGAGAGTGTTGAAGAATGGGCAACTGGTCGGGATCATCGCCGATGTCGTTGAGGAGTTGTTGGACGAGACGCGGGGACATTTGGCCGCCGCCGACCTTGGCTGGTCCCTCGATGGCAAGAGCGCGTTGGCGGCGGTTTAAGCGGGGGATCAGGTATTCGCCTTCGTTAACTGCCTCAGCGAGATTTTTGAATTCAGCGCAATCTCCTAGAAAATCGGAGCGCATAGTAAGGATCACGTAGATCGGCAACTCCTCCTGCCAACTGGCCTCGAGAATCAACTCGATAAAATCGGCCGCTTCTTCGCTGGCTTTAGAGCCACCACGGCGGAAGCGAAAGATTTCCTCAAACTGGTCGACGAGGATCAGTAGATTGGAGCCGGGCGCGATATCGCACTGCCTGTAGGCTTCCAATAAACCAAGACCACTTCGACTGAGCATGGTGCGTAGTAGTTGTATTTGGTCCTCGGAGTCGGCCTCAAAAATATCTGACTCTACAAGGGAGCGGGCGAGATTGGTGATGGGGTCGCCTCCGGGGCGCATGATGGCGATTTCCCAGTGCACAGAGGTCTTGACCATGGTGCCACCGTAAAGTTGAGGCAGAAGGCCAGCGCGGACAAGGGAGGACTTGCCGCTACCGGAGGCGCCGACCACCGCAAGGAAGCGGGTGGTACTTAGTCGTTCCAGCAGTTGGCCTGTCTGTTCTTCGCGGCCGAAAAATAGATGGCTTTCCTCAAGTTGAAAGGGGCGCAGACCAGGGAAGGGGTTACTCATGGTTGGGTGATTGAGTCAGGCGTTCAAAATTGAATTGATGAAGGGTTCGAGCGAGTCAAGTTGTGAGGTATCTGATACATGCAGAACCTCGGCTTGATGGGTACGGTATCGTTCCTTGTGCCGATGTTCTGGTGGAGCAATGAGTACTAATTTGTGTTCGAATGGAGACCGCCTTCCATGGCCTGGTGATTGCAGGACGTTGAGCAGTTTCATGTTCACCCATGAACGGTTAGCGGAGCCGAAGTAGATGATAACCGCATCGCAGTTGTTTAGGTTCTGCCGGTGCGCCTCGGCAATCTGGCTTTCAGTGCCCTCAATCTCAGGTGCTACAACTTCAAGGCCTTTGTCGAATAGGTAGTCTTCGATTGGTGCTGCGCTTTCCTCGTCGTCCGGTGGGTAGATTAAGTAGACGCTGCTGGTTTTTATTTCGCCTGAAATGGCAGTAGTTTTTTCTTCTAAGGATGCCGGTTTCGGCTCGTTTTTAAGGTGGTCGAGAACCAGTGATTTCAGGTTTTCGAAAGAGTCCTCTAAGAAATCCGAACTCTCGTAAGTCCGGGGACTATTGCGAAGTTCATCAATAAACGATGCTTGTCGAGGCTCGGTGACTATCTGGTCGCGGGGCATCCAGATAAAACGGTGCAGGGTTCGGGTAGTTGTCGTGTCGGCGGCGATAGAGTTTTGTATGTCAATGACCGAGTTGTCTTCGCCTTCAGGCACCATTCCGTAGCTGGACCCGATAAGATGAATACTCGCATCACACTTTTCCAAATGTTCCCTAACGGCAACTTTGAATTCTGCTCCCACGAGAGGCATGGGCTGATCCGGGAAAATCTGATATCCGCGCTCGATTAGGTTCCGGTAAATCCGGTCGCGTTCCGATTGGAGGTCGGTCGTTGTAGTTGCAAGGAAAATCTTTTTATTATCAGTGGCTTTTACAGTTGGCGTGCCGTTGCCTGATTCCTGATCGTTCATGGCCTTGAGCAACTGGCTGACTTCATGCGCGAGATCGAAGATTTTTGAGAAATAGTTGTGTTTCGCTTCAGCACCGAAAGAGGCATTGTATTCCATGAACTTGCCGGTTTCGGGGTCGGCCTCAAAAAACTCGAATCCAAGAATACTGGCAAAGACATTTCGGATTTCATCGGGGATATCGCTGGTCTCGAATGGTGTCTTGACCACCTTTAGAATGCGGGACTTATTTGCGAATGAAACACCCCCGGTGGATGAGGCGTTATCGTAAAACTGTTTCAATTCCTTCATGCACCACTCGGACTTGAGATACCGAGGCGACATAATGGAGATCATTATACGCGCGTTGCGGAACTGATGAACGATGGCCTGATCGAACACATCGTTTCCCCCGAGTTTCAAATCTCTCCATATGAGTGGCTTTTCGCCAGTTAATTGTGCAACGCGGGTATCAAGAACCTTATGAAACTGGGAGATCCAGCCTTTATCCTCCTCGGTTAGCGCCTCGTTGTCGATGTGCGCGTAGCTTATGAAAATGTCATTCAAGTTGCTTTAGTATTCTCGGATTTATATTTTTATCCTGAGTTAAGGGCATGGAAACCATAGAGTTACGACAATTCTCAATAAGGTCAATATTATTTGCGAAACCAAACGGTTGACTAAGCCGCCGAGCGAATGATTGCAAAGATGAATAGATGAATTTGGATAGTAATTAGGTCGAATCAGTTCCTTGCCTGATCAAAGGCTTGGTCGATGAAGTGGTATGATTCCTGACGGATTGCGGGCGGAAAGTCGTGTTCGCAGTCGGGCGTTCGAAGTTGCATAGCATTGGCTTGGCCCAGTAGCCGGTATACCTCATGAGCTTTGGGGATGGCCTTCTTCACGCCGTGTACGGCAAAGTTGCTATCATTCAGTGGAGAGCTTGAGAAAAATGCACGAGGGGCGAGCGCGGCGACTACTTCGTGAAAATCGAACGGCACCAGATCGGGATCGAGTCCGTACCGCGTTTTGATCAGCGGCATGTAGCGGTTGCTTGTCCAGCCGTCAATCTTTCCGCCGTAATAATCATGAAACGGCGTCCAGCCACAACTCGAAACGGTAACCTTGATACGATTGTCGAATACGCCGACGAACATCGCATTGTGCCCGCCTAGCGAGTGACCAATCGCACCGATGCGACTAGGGTCGACCTCAGGCAATGACTGCAGCAAGTCGACGCAGCGCATGTGGTTGAAGATGCCTTTCATTGTGCCCGAGATATAGTCGTCCGATTCAAAGTCGTATTTGTAATCGCCGAATGTCGGGTAGTCTGGAGCGATTACGACATGGCCGCGTTTGGCCAGTTCATAGGCATAGGCGCGATTGGGGATGCCGCCTTCTTTTGTGATGCGATATTTTCCCAGCGACGAAGTAGGGGGCAGTGCAAGGATGCCAGTCCGCTTGGCCAAGAGCTTTGTTTTAGGGCGATAGAGCAGGGCAGGGAGCCGGTCGTTTTTTTCAGTGATGAAGTCGATGGTCGATCGAGTGAAGCCGTTGAAGTCCACTTGGCTGTGGCTGTGCATGTCAAGCGGAGGGAGCACGTCGCGGCTTGGGAGTTTCCCCATCGCCCGTTGCATACCTTCGAGAATTTGTTGCCGTCGCTTGGCCCAGTCGGCAGGTGTTTTGACCGGGTGCTTTTTGCCAGTCGAATCGTGATACACAAGCAACTGCGAGTCGTCGATTCTGCTTGGTTCAGCGGCGAGTTTCGGTAGTCCGCCAGCAAGCATCGAAAAAGTTATCAGAGGACGAATCATTTCGCCTTTTTGCGACGCAGCCATAAGATCGGTATTGCTGAGACGAGCATGAGTGCCCAGCCGATGAATAGTCCGCTACAGATGTACCAAGGCCATGCACCTAAAACGAGTGGGTTATGCACCTCTGGTCGTTCACAAATGAACATGTAATTGGCCTGCGTTAGCCAATTCACAATGGCGATTGGCCCCATCATTAACACGATGAAAAGGATCGTCCGCGCCACCGCACCACGTTCCGGCAGCATCCTGTCAACGACAAGATTCCAAATGGCAAACTGAATTATGAGCGCGTGGTGGATAAAGTACACGACATACTCGGTCAGATTTGCGAGATCGTCCAAATTGGGGGTTAGTAGTGCTTGCATTACTGCAGTTGTGCCGGTGAAGTAAGCTACCTCAAAACAGAATTGGTTGCGCGAGACCAGTCCGACGGCTGCTATTACTAGGCCGTAGTTGCAGAGGTGCAGCGGTAGGTCTTGAATCAGGTTGAGTTCACGGAAGCTGGCACGGTTGGCGTAGTCGACAATCTCCTGTACGACGGCGAACACGATCAACGCCCAGACGGCGCGTCGGCGGTTTTGTGTTGAAAGATAACGACCAATTAATGGTACGCCGAAAATGGACATTACTGACAGGCCAAGTGCAATACAATGCAGTTGGTCAAACAGGCGGAGCGACTCGTTAAACGCGTTCAACTGCGATGCCTCATTGGTGAATCGCTAGGGCAGTTCATTCGCCCATCAGTCTGGCTAGTGTCGGCTCGATTGCTTTAGCCCAGATTGCATACCCCTTGGGCGTGAGATGAAGAAAGTCTGGCATGATGTCCTTGGCTATACGGCCGTCGGAGCCGACGAAGTTATGTCCGATGCGAAGAAAGGTTACGTGTTGTCTAGCGTTGAGCTTCGAGAGCACTTGATTGACCTGCAGAATCTTTCCGCGCTGCGCGTTGATGCGTTGTCCTCGTGGGAAAATATCGAGTAGTAAAATTTCAGTCTTGGGCAACTTGGCTCGGAGTTTATCGACTATTTCTGTCACGCCATCGATCATTTCCTCGGCCGTATTCCGGCCATCAGCGGAATTGTTGGTGCCGATCATAACAACTGCTACTTTTGGATCGATATTCTTGATGTTGCCGTTGTCAAGTCGCCATAGGACGTGCTGAGTTCGATCTCCTCCAATGCCCAAGTTAACAGCATTTCGTTTGGCGTAATATTCTGTCCAGACATTTTTGCCGGTACTCTCCCAGGCGTGTGTGATTGAATCACCTATAAAAATAAGATCGACATTACCCTGGGCTACGCGCTGGTTGAATGACTCGTGTCTTTTCCCCCAGTTGCCGCCCCGAGGTTCAGGGGTGATGGCCGAGTGCGTCGGCTTGTCGGCTGCGTTTGTTGTAAAGGCAAATAGAAATGCAATTGGCAAACTTAGGGGTTTCATAGAACGCGGATACTAGTGGTTTCATACTATCCGGTCGAACATAAAGGCGAACGCTAGGGATTGATCTCTAGACTTGGTCCATCAGGTGCGCTTGCCTTTCGACCAATAGGGGCTATATCCTCTGCTCATTAAGTGTTGTTAAGACAAATTAACTTAAGAATATTTCTCCTATCGTGGATGTTGTGGTGTACGGGATACGCTTGGTCAAACGGTTTTCAAAATGAACCGATTCCTCAGTCGTCTCGCCCGGAAGATGCCCTCCTTATGCCTGCAATGCTGTCTGATCCGCTGGAACCGGTAAATCGTTTGGCATTTCGACTAGACACAGCATTGCTTGCGGGCGTCTTAGAGCCGGTGGCTCGCGGATACAACGCTGTCATACCAAATCGTGCTAGGATGGCGCTCCGGTATTTACGGCGGAACCTTTTTTATCCGAGGCGGCTTGCGAATAACCTTTTGCAGGCTAATTGGTCCGGCGTCGGTTTGGAGACGAAACGCTTTGTCATAAACAGTTCTATCGGGGTGCTGGGGTTGAGTGATCCGGCCACGGCAAGGTATGGGCTGGACGCTTCGAACGAGGATTTCGGTCAGACTCTTGGTGTATGGGGTTGGGAGCCAAAGGTGTACCTGCATGTGCCGGTTCTCGGTGGCCGCTCGGAACGAGATGTATTGGGACTTGCTTGTGATGTTCTGATCGATCCGGTGACGTATGCGCCTAGCTCGAAGATGTTTCTCAGGTTTAACGAGCTTTCCTTCAGTGCTAGATCGATGCTGGGTCTGGCGGCATCGGAATACGACCCGTACACGCTCAATAAACTGTATGTGACGCAACGCCGTGCGGTGGAGGTAGCTGGTGTAAAGCCGATGGGTATCAAGGAGAACACCCCGTCGACACAGACTATCATGACAATGCTATTTCGTCCGGAGGATCCGCAGTTCTATCGTCATGTCCGAGAGCTGTCTTGTCATCCTTATGGTTTCGATAAACCGCTTTCGTTTAATTATTGGTCGCAGCCGGAGCCGTCTCCAATTGCATTCGTTTTGCCGGGGCTGGGCACGCACCGAATAAGCAGGCGCAGCGTTGCAATGGCAGAGATCGCGCATCAGGCGGGTTACCATGTTGTAGTTTTTAGCAGTCCCTTTAACTGGGAATTCATACAGTGTGCACCGGACGGTTGGCTGCCTGGCTACATAGACGATGACCTAGAGTTGATTCGGAGAGTGCAGGATGACATTACCTCTGAAATAAAAAATGAACTGGGCGAGGACAAGGTGGTTGGTGCATCCGTTCAAATCGGTATGTCGATGGGGGGATTGTACGCTCTGAGTCTCGCCTCTACATCGTCGCCGGGAACCTATCATCGGGTGCTGGCGGTCAATCCACCAATCGATCTAGAGCACGGTATAACGATTTTGGATAGATTATACCGTACGCTGCTCGGACGTGATGATCAAAATACGATTCAGCAATCGGCCTTCTTGAAGATGCTTGCCTTGCAGCAGGTCAAGCCTGAGTCTGCCATTAAGATTCCTTTCAGTGATGCGGAGGCGGCCTACATGTTAGGGCTCAAATTCCGTTCCGTTCTGGCCCAGGCTCTTTTGTCCATTCAGGGCATCTATCGGCCAGGTAATGAGGCGTACATTCGGGCTCACAGCTACAGTTATGAAGATTATTACAAGTTGATATTATCCCCGAACTTGGCCAAGCGTGGCTTAGGAACCGAAATTTTGGCTCAGGCTGGCGACTTGCGACATCGCGTCTTGGGACTCCAGCGTGCCGCAGATTGCATCCAAGTGTTCCTGACCTCGAATGATTTCCTTCTCCAGACGGAACATATGAGATGGCTGAAACAGATCCTAGGTGAACAGTTAAATGTGAATAATAATGGTGGACACATGGGGCAAATGTGGCGGCCTGAATTTCGCGATGCTTGCATTCAGGCGCTAATGGTTGAGTCAACTTCAAACCCTTTCATGGAAAAATAATTCAAGCGGATGACGGAAATCGAACCCTCTTCACAATCAAAATCCAATGAATAGAAGTCTGAGACGTGGGGAATCACAGCGTCGCTCAACTTATTTCAATGAATCTCACACAGTTTCAGTGAAAGGAGTTAATCTCATAGCCTAAGCAAGCTATGAAAGAGTTACTAAATTTTTTATTCTATCCTCTTTTTTTATCTAGTAACCATTTTACAATCGTTTCCATAGAATTACGGTTTGGACTAGGAAAATGCCCTGCAAATTTCACCTTCCATAACTCTGTTACAACAGAGGTGTTTTGATTTTCGTAACGGGTAATTTCGGTTTCTTTGCCTGGAATCTGCGATATCATGTCTATATTCGACATCAGTTTTCTTTCGTCGCAATCATTGTTGTCCTTCCATAGGTCAATATATTCCAAGACACCTGGATAAACATTCATGAACCGGTCGCCACTCCACCACACAATGTTATCAAGGGTGCCGTGAATGTGAAGTACGCTGACCTGATTTCCTGTTTCTACCTTCCATTTATTAAACCCGATACCAGAGATGGCGACAATTGCCGCGATAATGTCTGAATGATCTATTGCCATCTTATAAGAGTAGATAGCACCGTTTGAGTGACCGCTTGAATAAATTCGGTTGGTGTCAATGCTATATTGCTCAATAGCCGCTTCAATCAAACCGCGGAGATAATCAGAATCGCCGCTAGCCCAGCCTTGATTGCCAAAATTATCCTTTCGCCCATCTGGGGTACAAAAAATAAAATCATATTTCTCAGCCCAGTCTTTGAGTGGAAAGAATCTATCCTGCATCTTTGCATTACCGGTGTAACCATGTAGTGATAAAATAAGAGGATATGTTTTTTTTGGATCATAGTCATTAGGAATATAAAGTTTGGAGGGTCTAGGCCCACAACGACTAAGTCGGTAAAATACTGCACTCTTCGCTTTCTTTACAGGCACGAGATACTCCTTCGAACTGGATACTGCGTGCCACGTCACAAAATCTTCCGTTCTCTCCCATACGATGTTATTGTCCGAAGTTGAAAAAACTAAATTGCTGGAGTTCGTCTTTACGATGAAAGAAACCGGTTCATCGTACTCCTCCCTTAAAAAAGTTTTTAGAACGAGATCTTCTGCTTGGCTAGATCCAGCCGGAATAAATGAAAAAGCAATAGCAGTGTAGATAACAAATATATTTTTCATTTCCCGTCAGCTTTTAATTCTTTATCCGTCTTGTCTTGCCGCCGTGTTTGCGAAGGAGGTCGGCAATTTCTTTACTGAGATAGACGCCGTACAATGAACAGTGTAAAATTTGAAGTAAAACGTTAATAGTTTATAGCGTAAGATAAGGCATATCTAGTTTCCTATGAATTTCATCAAGCTGCTTCCTTGCGAGTGAAAACCCAGTTGTCATCGCTCGTAAGCTTTGGGTTGAACCGATATCCCAATCCTATAAATTCCTTTAATCCCTCAGGTTCACTTATGCGATGACGTATAAGATAGTCTGACATAGCACCTCTAGCCTTTTTTGCAAAAAAACTGATAACCTTGAAGTTGCCATTTTTCTGGTCTTTAAAAATCGGTGTTATTACACGCCCTTGCAAGGCGTTCTTATCAACGACATTATAATATTCGTTTGAAGCCAAGTTTATCAAAATTTGAATCCCTGAATTTTTGATGGTTCTATTGAGTGCATTCGTTAGAGTCGAACCCCAAAATTCGTATAAATTTTTGCTTTGCGGTGTAGTTAGTTTAGTCCCCATTTCAAGCCGATACGGTTGTATTAGATCCAAAGGGCGCAAAAGACCATAAAGCCCGGACAGAATTCGGAGATGCTTCTGAGCATAGGAAAAATCTTTCTCGTTGTATTTGTCAAAAGCAAATCCGGTATAAACATCACCTTTAAAAGCCATTATTGCCTGTTTCGCATTGGATGTAGTGAAAGGCAGTCTCCAATCTTGGTAGCGTTGCTCATTCAAAACTGCCAACTTAGAACTAATCGACATTAGTGAACATAGTTTGCTCACTGATAATGTACGTAGCTCCTTGATAAGTTTTTGGGAATGATCAAGAAATTCTGGGTAAGAACTAGAATTCGTTAATGACGGTGTTTCAAAATCTAGTGTTTTAGCAGGAGAAATAAGAGCAAGCATGGGGAATATTTTCAATAATTATAATTTTAAGTTCAAGCCTTAAGAATGCGAGACTGCCAAATATCCGAAGTGATATAAAGTATTAGATCAAACTCATAGAATTCTTTTTGAAAATCCGATTCCCCACTGCTTCTAACTTTTTTCAATGAATTTAGTGTCTTTCTATTGAGTTGGAGGAATAAGCTGATTCAAAGTAAAAAAACCTTTAAGCTTTTCTTAGCTGAAGAAGAGGAGAGACGTGTTTAGGAGTAGGTGAAAAATTAAGTAGTCCTAGAAAAGGGAAAGTCCAGTTTCAACTTTTTTTAGGTTTTTTTCCCTAATGCAATAGAGATTGTTCGCGCNGCGTAAGAGCAACACTCCATTTGATACTGCAGGTGTCGACCAGAATAAGTCGTTCAACTGGTTTTCTTCCAAGATCTTNAACTTTGNGCCTAGCTGGATGACAAAAGCCTTACCTGATTCATCAAGAAGAAAAACATGCTTATTATCAGCCCACATGCTAGCTGCGATTGACTTGGTGCTAGGTAATCGTGATTTATAGATACGTTCACCTGTCTTTGTGTTATAACAGGAAAGAAAACCACGGCTACAAACATATAGATGGTTGCCGCTCACTACCGGNGAAGCCATGCCTGGTCCTCCTCTTTGTATCGCCCAAATAACGCCTTTGGGTAATTCACGGGTATCAAGTTTTGATTCTCCTTCGATATCCGAACCAATAGCAAGGAGAGGCCCTTGGCTCATGGGNCCACTGTTCCCCATGAAAATTTTTCCCCCATCTGACGTTGGTGATGCAGTAAAGGCTGAACGAACATTAGTGAGTCGCCAATTTGTTTGTCCCGTGCTCGGATCATAGCCAGTGACCGTGCCGGAGCCGCAAATGACCAGATCGGTTCGCTTATCGTTTTTCCAAATAAAAGGAGAGGACCAGCTGGTCCTAGAGGAACGTTTTCTTTTCCAAATTTCATTACCTGTGGCTGAATCGAATGCTATGACAAATGAATCTTTATCGTTGTCGCATTGTAGATACAATTTATCCTCTTGTAATGTGAGCGAACTACCTGTTCCAAATCCATTGCCACTCGGGAAGGCCCCCACATTGACGGTCCAAACCAGCTGGCCTTCGATATCTATGGAAGCAACCTTGCCAATTGCAGCGAAATAGCAGTAGACGTGCACCCCATCGGTGACAGGAGATTCTGTTGAATAAGTATTGGANGGGTGTATGGCATACTTGGGTTGNTCTTGNGCTAAACTTTTTTCCCACTGAACGGAACCATCTTNGATGTTAAGGCAGAATAGCTTGAATTCNAATGGCTCTGTCGGTTTCTTGCCTCGCATATTTCGAACGCCTCCGGAGTGTCCTAGTGGTTTAGTGTTTTTCGAATCGACTGCAGTTGTTACAAACACACGTTTTCCTACTATAATTGGTGATGACCAACCTCCACCAGGGATAGGCTGACTCCAGGCTAAATTTTGATTTTCAGACCACTTAATCGGGTGATTCAATTTACCAATATGGCCATTCCCAAAAGGTCCTCTGAACTGAGGCCAATCGGCTAAAGATTTATTTACGAAAAAACAACCGACCTGAACCCANNCAAATATAAAAAGAAAAACTCGCATAAATAATCACCTTGTTCATCAAGGCTAATAGNAAAGTGGGAAAGTGGAGCGGGCGATGGGAATCGAACCCACGTGTGAAGCTTGGAAGGCTTCCGTTCTACCATTGAACTACACCCGCACCGGAGGTGAGTGTACTAACCCGGCTTGCCTTGTCAATCCGCCTTCCTTAGCCTGTCCCTTGTGAGTTCGTTGCTGCTCAAGGGAGGTCGCCTTATTGACCCTGTCAACGGCCGGGATGAAACCGCCGATCTGTTGCTTGCAGATGGCAAGGTTGCTGCCATCGGAGACGATGTGATTGGTCAAGCGCAGAGCGGCATCTTAGAGGTGGATGCTGCCGGCAAAGTTGTTTGCCCTGGATTGATTGACATTCATGTGCACTTTCGCGAGCCGGGACAGGGTGCCAAGGAGACAATTAGAACCGGTGCGGCGGCGGCGGCGAAGGGCGGATTCACCACGGTTGTCTGCATGCCTAATACAAGCCCGGCGATCGACAATCCCGGTACGGTGGCTTTGATTCAGGACAGCGCAGAGCGTTCGGCCAATGTCAACGTTCTGACTACTGGTGCGATAACGCGNGGCATTGACGGCGAGGAGCTAGCGCCTATTGGCTCACTCAAGAATGCCGGAGTGGTTGCGATTACTGATGACGGCCATTGTGTGCAGGACAACGATCTGATGAGACGTGCAATGGAGTATGCCACTATGTTTGGTCTGCCGGTGATGGATCANTGTCAGGACTACTCGCTTGTCGGTACGGGNGTTATGCATGAAGGATACTGGAATAAAACGCTGGGCTTNCCGGGTTGGCCTAGTGTAGGCGAGGAGATGATNGTAGCACGGAATATCCTGCTAGCGGAAAAAACTGGTACCCACGTNCACTGTCAGCACATGTCCGCTGTCGGGAGCGTGCGGCTCTTGCGCGAGGCCAAGTCGCGAGGNGTNCCGATTTCGGGCGAGGCCTGCCCGCATCATTTNACTCTGACTGACTCNACGATTGCTGGCAGCGATAAGTTTTGGTCTGAGGACGGTCATGGGGTCTTCTGGGCAAGCAACGATCATAAACCGACTTGGCCTGAGTACGACACGAATTTCAAGATGAATCCGCCGCTGCGCTCTGCCGCTGACCGCGAGGCGGTAATTGACGGTGTCGCCGACGGTACGTTGGAGATCATTTCAAGCGACCACGCGCCTCACTGTGACTACGAAAAGGAAGTCGAGTTTGCTAATGCGCCATTCGGCATCACCGGTCTTGAGAATGAACTAGCGGTGTCCTTGATGCAGCTATATCACAGTGGTCGGATGAAATTGTCCGACCTAATCGAGCGTTTGACCATTGCGCCTGCGAGATTGATAAAGCTTGATCGCGGTACTCTGAGTATTGGAGCCGTGGCGGACGTGACGGTTTTTGACCCCGATGCCGAGTGGATTTTTAACCGCGAAGAGACTGCCAGCAAGGCGTTTAACAATCCGTTCTACGGTTGGAAACTTAAGGGGCGCAATTTCATGACGATAGTTGCCGGGGAAATCGCCTGGCAATGAGCCGTTCAACTTCTGAAAGACGACGCATTTTACTTTTGACCGAGGGACGAACTACGCCCCTCTCGGCTAAGACTGCGACGGGAGTTATCCGGTACGGGGTGGATCGTGTTGTTGGCCTTATCGACTCGACTCAGGCCGGTCAAACCTCCGAGGCGCTGCTCGGAGTCGGTGGAACTATTTCAGTCTATGACTCGCTTAGACAAGCACCCGAAGCGGACGTGCTTGTCATCGGCATTGCGCCAGCAGGCGGTGCTCTCACGACGGCGATGCGTAGCGTTATCCGCGAGGCGCTTGAGCGCGGGATGGACGTTGTCTCTGGCATGCATTTTTTCCTGAACGATGATGACGAATTCTTGCGTTTGGCCAAGAGCAGTGGTGCGACCCTGTTTGATCTACGTAAAAACAACGAGCACGATATCGCCCGGTTTGAAGCCTTCAATTCTGGTTGCTTACGGCTGCACACCGTCGGCAACGATAGCTGTGTCGGTAAGATGGTTGTTAGTATTGAATTGGCACGTGGCTTACTCAGAGCCGGTTGCGAGACCAAGTTCGTAGCGACTGGTCAGACTGGAATGCTGATCGAAGGCGATGGCTGCGCGGTCGACTCGGTGGTTTCGGACTTCATTGGCGGCGCGACCGAGCGTCTTGTACTTGCGGCACAGGAGTATCAGGCGATCGTAGTCGAAGGGCAGGGGAGTCTGGCTAATCCGCGATATTCTGGCGTAACGATGGGGTTGCTGCATGGCTGCCTGCCGGATGGTCTTGTGCTCTGTTATGAGGCGGGCCGGACAGAAATTATCGGACTAGAACCAATGCGACTGCCGCCACTTGAGGAGGTCATGGAGGCATTCCTGAAGGTGGCCAATCTTCACCATCCGTGTCGCTTCATCGGAGTGGCGATCAATGGGCGGTTGCTTTCCAACGAAGCGTTTCAACACGAAAAGGATACTGTTCAACAGCGGCTTGGTTTACCGGCGTGGGACGTTATGCGCGAGGGTGCCACTGGTCTCGTTGAGGAGGCATTGAATTTAGGGCGTGAGCTAGGGAAGATCTAAGCTGAGATGGCTAAGAGACCTTTAAAATCCAGTGTGCTTTCGGTTATGGGGCGGCGTACGAAAGAGCCACCGATCTCGTGGTTGATGCGTCTTAAGCTTGAGCGCCCTAAGCTGATCTCGCTTGCGGCTGGTTTCACCGATAATTCGACGTTGCCGGTGGACGAGAGTCGCCGGATTCTCAACAAAATGCTTGGTGAGACGTCGCTTGGTGAGGCGTCGCTGCAGTATGGTTCGACGGCGGGCGATGACACACTTCGCGATTTGACGGTCAGGCGCATCCGCCGACTTGATGGTAATCTCCCGCGTCAGGCGGTGGCCTATGACGCCAAACGCACGATCATTACTAACGGCTCGCAGCAGTTTCTTTACATGGTTACGGAGGCGTTATGCGACACCGGGGACATCGTGCTGGTTGAGGATCCGACCTATTTTGTTTATCTTGGAATTATGCAGAGCCGAGGCATTTCCGGGCGTTGCGTGCGTATGAACCGTGATGGCATCGATCTTGAGCATCTTGAGCAGGTGCTCGAGTCGATCCGATGTGCCGGCGAATTGAATCGTTTAAAGATACTTTACCTCGTATCTTACTATCAAAATCCGACCGGCCGTTCTACCAGTCGGCGGGTGAAGGCGGGTGCATTGGAATTGATTCGCCACTACGAACGCGCGGCAGGACATCCGATTTACCTGATGGAAGATGCTGCCTACCGGGAACTTGGTTTTGCTGGTCAACAAGCCCCTTCGGCACTGTCAGTGAAGGGCGCAGCGGATCGAGTTATTTATTCCGGGACATACAGCAAACCGTTCGCTACTGGCGTTCGCGTGGGATTCGGTTTGTTGCCTGATGATTTACTAGCACCTGTTTTGAGGATCAAGGGTAACCACGATTTCGGCACGGGACACTTGGGGCAGCAACTGATTGTGCGCGCACTTGAATCTGGTGTGTATGATAAGAACCTAACCAAGGGGCAGCGGAAATATCATTATAAGGCGAATGTAATGACTGATGCGATGAGAAAACATTTTCCTGAGTCGGTTCAATGGCAACCTCCGCAGGGCGGGCTCAATGTTTGGGCTGAATTTCCGCGCCGGATTAACACCGGAATAAAGTCGCGCCTATTCAGAAAGGTACTCGACCGTAACGTGCTCTACGTGCCGGGCGGCCTGTGTTATATCGACGAACCCACGCGGGCTAAGCCAAACCACGAGATGCGTCTGAGTTTTGGCGCCGCTTCCGAGAACGACATTTGCAAAGGCATCCGTCGCATTGGCCAAGCGATATGATTGGCCAAGGTAGGCTCATGTGTTAAACTGACGTTCCACAATGCTGGATGACAGACCATATATGAGGCCTGAGGAACCTCAGTTTCGTCCGCCTTTAATGCAACAGTCGCGATCTGGGTGGGCCATTCTTTTGACGATCAATGTTGTCGTATTTCTTTTGCAACTCTTGTTTGATCCTAACAGCTTGTCCGAGCGGATGGGGCTGTTCGGACAATCGGTGGTTGGTCGGTGGTTGGCATTGGACTCAAGCGAGATCACTGCACTGTTGCCGATGCAGTTGATCACCTATCAGTTTTTACATGGCAGCGTGATGCATCTTCTGATGAATGCGCTTGGTTTGTTTTTTATCGGGAGGGCGCTCGAACCGGCGATTGGACGGCGAGAAATGATTGGCCTGTATCTAGTCAGCGGAGTGATCGGGGCGTTGTTTCAACTTTGTTTTGCCGCTTTGTTTCCGGATCAATTTGCCGGGCCGATGGTAGGAGCCAGCGCGGGGGTGTTTGGTTTTATGGGTGTTCTGGCAAGGTTATTCCCGCATCGGGAGGTATATTTGCTATTATTTTTTGTCCTACCTCTGCGGCTTAAATTACACTGGATTTTTTGGGGTAGTATGGCGATTGCTTTGTTGAGCATATTGGTTGCTATTCGCACCGAAACGGGCGGTCAAGTGGCGCATGCAGCGCATCTCGGTGGGTTGCTGTATGGAGCTTTCTATGTTGCGGCACTGGTTAGGAAGGGCGGATTGATGAGGTTTTTACCCGGCTTGCCGAGGATTCGATTTGTGTCTGGCGATCCTGTTAAGGAATCTTCGGCTACACGCCGCCGCAATTGGCGTAAGCCGAAGGTGTTCAATGCCGCTGAGGTGGCGGAAGGGGATTATATAAGCCGAGAGGTTGACCCGATTCTCGACAAGATTTCCAAGCATGGTATCCACAGTTTGACCGAGTCCGAACGTCAAATCCTCGACAAGGCTCGCTCGAAGATGTGAACCCTGGCGATTGGTTATCTTTGTTCCTTACCAATTAATACATGGACGCAGTTTTGGATCTTGTCGGCATCGGTGATTTTGAGCGAGAACTCGGGTGGATAGAGCGCTTTACCCATGAAACAGCGTTCATTGCGGAACTCCATTTTGCTTTTCACCATTGCGCTACCGGTCAGGTGATATTCCTTTGCTCCAGTTTCTCGAATGATACGTGGCAGATTTTTTGCGTTGATACCGGCCCCGGGCATAACGATGAGGTCGTCATCGGCACGGCTAACCAGTTCGGCGATCAACTCGACACCTTCGAGTACCGATGGCTCCTGCCCGGAAGTTAGCAATCGCTCGACACCAAGGCCAATAAGGTCATCAAGGCTTCGAAACGGATCTGCAGTGACGTCAAATGCGCGGTGGTAGGTAACTTCCAGTGGTCTGGCGAGATCGATCAATTGTCGGGAGCGTTCAATATCGATTGTGCCGTCCGCATTTAACAATCCTATTACCACACCATTGATGCCCATTTCCTTGAACCCAACGATATCGTGCTGCATCACGGCAAATTCGTCATCGGAATAGAGAAAGTCGCCACCTCTCGGACGAATGATGACGTTAACCTTGATTCCGACCCGCTGCAGCGCGTGGTATACCGTTCCCATGCTGGGCGTGGTGCCTCCTTCGAACAGGTTTTGGCAAAGCTCGACACGTGCTGCGCCACCCTGTTCCGCCGCTATGGCTGAGGCCACTGAATCAATACAAACTTCAATTAGAGGACTGTTGCTCATGATTTTTTTCTCCTGAGCAAGCCTAACAGGCTACCCGACCGGCGCGAAGGCGGAACTGTTTTTCGTGGTGTGTGCTTGGCCAAGCGTTATGCTGCGGACATGCGGAACTGGGTGACAGCAGTTGTGGCGTTTGTTTTGGGAGGTTGCTCTCTGCCGGGCAAGGGAGGCGGAGAGGCTTTGGCCAAGTCGGGCACCGATACGATGGTTACGCCCGGGGTGTTGCGACTGGAGGGCCGGGTGGTTCGTACGAATGTACGGCTCAACTTTGTTGTACTGGACTTTGGTCTGACAGGCCTGCCGGCGATTGGGCGGCAGTTTGCCATTTATCGGCTTGGCCAGCGGGTCGGTCTTGTGCGCGTGTCCGGCCCGGCATGGGACACATATACGGTAGCTGATATCATCGATGGGGAAATCTGGAAGGGAGACGAAGCTCGTACAAAATAAGCCTCGTCAGTCTGGCGGGTTGGCATCGGCCTTTGCTTCTGCCTTACGGATATTCCGCCCGCCATCTTCCCGGCTATATGGCGTGTGGAGGTTAAAGTAGATGCCGCAGAGCGGGTTTTCGTCCTCACTTTGGCTTAGCATGATGGTAATTTCCTTGTCGAGCGCTATACCGTGGCGCATACCGGGTGCACGGTTTTCATATGCTTTAATCGCCTTGAGCATGAGACGATTGATAGCTTCGAGGCAGTCGTCTGGTGTCTTAAAGACGCAGACTACATGGCGATCGTACAATTGCATTGCTGCGTCGATCTCTTTTCGAAATGTCTCGATGGTTAACTCCATAGTTGTTGGGATAAATTTAGCTATTTGAGCTGTTGGAATTAATACAAAAGAATGGTCATTCGAAACTTGAAGCTTCGTTTTCTGCCTCCTGCTCGCGCAGGCGGCGGAACAGTTTTCGGATGTCTAGTGCCCCTCCCACAATTACGAGCACNGACATTAAGGAGAAGAGACCGCAGATAATGATAAGTGTCAGTTTCCAGACCCCTTCCCAACCGGTTTTTAAGCGCANGAAAATTATTCCGGCCGTAACCAGTGCCGTTAACAGTCCTACCAGCACTATACGGAGGAGGGAAAATACCCAGCGTGACGTCACTGGTTTAGGTGGCGATTCGCCGGAAGGCTTCACTGGCTGCGGCATGGTGGTATCGGAGTCGGTGGGNTCTATAGAATCGTCATNCATTGGTGGCCTCTCTTTGTTTGCGGTCAGGGAATATTATAGATCCAAGGATGAACACCAGCAGTGTGAAGCCAATCGTCATCAACCCTATTCGCGCACCAGATAACGGCTTATAGAATGACACTGAGTCTCCCTCCTTCGGCTTGTAGTTTGGCCAAGCTCGAACCGTGACGGCATCCGAATCGCTGTTTCTGACTTCAGCGGAATAGGATGATTGACCGATTGTGTTGTGTACTACAGCTGTCCAGCCTTTTAGCCCGTTAGTTCTCCACGGTTTGGCCTGGTCGAACGGCTGCATAAAAAAATCAGCGACCATTTCGCGAAAGAATGATCCTTCTGCCGTTTCGGGTTCCTTGAACTCTTTAAATTCTACTGTTTCGTCGTAGACATCTGTGATGGTTTGGGCCGAAACACTTCCTGGAATCCAAGTATGGACTGTCTGCTGTACAGGGCCAAGTCCGATGACAGCCGTAATACCAGCGGTAAGTGCAAGTACCGCTCCAGTTGAGCTGGCACGGTGCCAGTACAGACCACCAGCTAGTAGGGAAAAAGCTCCGGTAAAATAAATCGCTCCCGTTACAGCCATGTAGTCCCACACATCCTCGTCACCAGTGTAGAACAGTCCCCAGTAAAGAATGTATAGGCCGATGAGAATGATCAAGATGCGGGTAATCTTAATTCGGGTTGGATTATCGAGTCGCTCCTTGAACAGCGGTGCGATGATGTCCTGCGTGATTACAGAACTCCAGCAGAGTAGGTAGCCGTCATGAGTAGACATGAAGGCGGCAATCATTGCCGCGGTGATTAGTCCGACTAGTCCTGCAGGGAGGATGCGGCCGAGAAAGATTGGCATTGCGTACAAGTTGTTTACCGCCTTTNCGTCGGCATCCGTTGGCATNAAAAGTATCTGTAAATCNTGGGNTTTGGTCATAACGAAAACNAANGCACAGATGCCAAGCAGAGCAGGAATAATCATGCGAATTGCGAACGAGATGGAGGACCACATGTACTGCTTCTTGAGCGCGGCGGTGCTTTCCATTGCCAGTGCTCGGGCGACGGCGGTGGGCCAAAGCGCACAGTTTACGATACCGAGAAAAAACATCCATGCGACATACTCCCATCCAAAATCGCTCTCAGANGACACCGGGTTAAAACCGGAATCCTCCTTATATTGGGTTCGAATGGTGTCGAATAAATTGTCCCATCCGACGCTTTCAATTGCCAACCATCCAGTTACGNGGATTCCGATCGAGAGGATGACAAACTGGATATAGTCCGTGATCACAACCGATATCATTCCGCCTATGACGGTGTAAACAAGCACTAGCACCAGTAGCACTGCCATCACGATCTTAAGTGCACCACCGTCAGGATTCATGCCGGTAATACCAACGATGAACATCGCACCCACCTTGAGGAAAAGTCCCATGTTCAGTAGCCCCCCAAATGCAAGCATAATGCCACCAAGGATGCGCGTACGGCGACCGTATCGTTTTTCATAATACTCCGGGATTGTCAGCACATTATGCTCGCGGAGTCGCACAACAATAAATCCGGTTATGCCAATAAGTAGCGCCACCAATCCGGCAATCACTCCAATGTGAAAGGCGGCGAAACCGGCGGTGAATCCCTTTTGGGCACTGTACATTACAGTTATAAGACCCATTTCGGTTCCTGTCAGTGTGGCGATTCCGAGCCAAGTGCCGACTGCGCGCCCAGCCCCAACGAAATTAGTCATGTTGCCGGCGTAACGCTTCACGAAAAATGCGATGCCGACAGAAATCAACAGATACACCGTTACGATCCCCCAATCGAGCGATGTGAAGTTGGTCTGGCTTGTGGCTTTGGTGAGGGCTTCCATCCAGGTTACTCCATTAGGAGTAGGCGGAAAAACTGGCCATCAGAATCGAAAACGTCAACTTCGACCTGCTGGGGTCCAGCTTTGTCTGCGACATGTTCCATCACGGTTTCCCACTGCTTTTGGCCNAGCGNNCGACTGGATTGCACCTCTACAAGTTGTCCGGAACGTGCGGCGTTGAAGTGTAGCTCGATTTGATCGTTGGGTAAGCGTTTGGCCAAGAGTTGAAAGACGCTTGCGCCATCTCGAGGGTCGGTTCCGGCGTAATACTCGGCGAGATTGCTTAAGCCGTCCTGATCATTGTCGATACCGGCATCGCCGGCGTCGAGGGGATCAAGCNTGTTTGCTGTCTCCCAATCGTCTGGTAAGCCGTCCTGATCCGAGTCTTTTACAGTTAACTGTCGGTTTTCGCGTCCGGGATTAGGGGCAGCTGCTTTCCAGTTGACCGGATCATCAGCAAATCGGTCAGGGTTCAATCGCTGTAGTGAGGCTCCCAAGCCGTCGGCTTCGCTTGGCCAAGGCGATGTGTCGCTATAGTTTAACTGATCCACAACAATATAAGGCACGAAACCAGCATCCTCACGATCCAGTCCTTGGGGGGAATCTGGTTTGTATAGGACGACTGTGTCGCCATCGTTGGCCAGCTGCCCTCGCAATGGGCCTAGTATCGGTACGCCGTCAGGGATGTCGAGGCGTCTGGCGAGGCTTGTGGCTTTATCGGGTTCCTTGGCCGGATTGAACTCGATTAAAACTGCATAACCGNCAGGTGCCAACTTGAATCCACGCGGAAATTCGAATGCCGTACCACCGCCGATTCGCCATGTGTTCTCGGGATGCATAGGATCATAAAATGGTATGGTGACGGAGCTGATGTTCCGCAGTTCGATAAACTCGTCGTCTGGTGTGCCAGCACCGAACGGCAACGGTTTTGGGTGAAAATGCACTTCATGGATCACAACGGGGCCGACTTTTTCAGTAGCGTTGGCTGCGCCATTCCCCTTGCGGAATTCCCTCAAAGAGGCAGGATTATCTACGCCAAATGTTGGCTTATTTAGAGCGGTGAACCGGTTGCCGAGGCTNGTCTTTATCTGGCCAAAAGACACGCCATTTTGTGCTGCGCCAAACTCGATGATGGCTCGTCGACCAGTTAGCTTACCGAAGCGATCGGCTTCGGATAGAATAACCCTGTCNCCATGGGCGGAGTTGAGTGCAAAGCTGTCTTTTAAACCCGGAACAGGGTTGAATTGTGCCTCGTAGAAGACCGTTACGCCGCGCGTCGGAAGAGTGGTATTCGCTGGGATTTGGAACTTTTTCAAGTTCGCCCCAGAGTTGCTGATCCACCAGTGGCCGATGTCGATCGGCTTGTTGGTAAGATTGAGCAGTTCGATGGCATCCTCAAGTGGTGGATCCGTATGCGTGAGCACCTCGTTGATAATTACGTTATTCAGCGGCAGGTAATTCGATTTACCTGGGGTGGGGGTGGTTGGGAATTTCGTGATCGTTGAGCTGCCATCGGGCAGCCGTCCTTCCGAGATTCCGATGGCCGCCTGCGTGATCTCCCGTTTGTCTACAAGCGATTTGGCACGGTTGTAAAGGGCGATCGGCTCGCCGAGGCTGGCTAGGCTAAAATTCACATGATCGCCGCCCTGAGCTAAATCGCCATCGGCGATCCATTTCACGAATCCGTCCGGAGCAATGAAGTTCAGCTCCGGGATTTCAAACTGGGTACTGCCAATCAAACTCAGATCATCGGTCAAGAACATACCGTCCATCCTGACCGGTCGGGAATCGCTGTTGTACAACTCAATCCAGTCGGCATTTCGACCGTTTGCCATCCATTCATTGATGACCAGATTATTGGCGGATGCCAGTGCCGTCGGCGTGCTGTTCTCCTTCCCGGGAGTGACGGTATCGAGCAGTGTCCAGTTGCCATCCTCGTTTCGGCCGATCGAGTGGTCCGTAATTTGGAAGCCGTATCTCACTTGGTCGACGACCTGCTCGCTTGCGTTGAAAAGGATCACTGTGCCATGCGTGCCGTTGAGCGATCGGCCAGTGTTTGGATAGTCCGACGGACCCAGCGCGGGATCCCGGGAGCCATTACACCAAACAATCTGCCGGCCGTTAGGCGGCAAGCTGGTGCCTTCAGGGAAATACCACTGTCCAGGTTCGATCCGGTCAATACTAATACTCATTCCGGTCAGTTCTACGGTTTTCTTTGAACTGTTCCAGAGCTCAATCCAGTCACTTGTCCGTCCCAGCGGATCAATTATCGCCGTGTTATTGATGGCGAGAATTTCACTAAGCTTTAATCCCTCTATTTCAGGCAGGTAGTTGGCTTTTCCCGGGCTAATTGTTGTCGTGAAGGTTCGCCACGAGCCGTTGCCATTTGGATAGCGCCCACGTGATTCGCCATCCTTTTGTGTGCGATAGCTTAGGTCATCTAGTTCAGTACCATTAGAATCCAGAATCAGCAACGTACCGCCCGCAGCGGGCAGTCGAAAGTCTAGATGCCGCACCCCTGGTTGTTCGTCTGCTCGGAACACGGCATAGGCTCCCGGCGCAATGAACGAATGATTGCGGTAGATAAATTTGGCCAAGCCGGATTCCCATCTTAGTCCGAAGAGCGCTGCTGGTCGACTGTCGGTATTGTACAACTCGATCCAGTCGTCCCCACCCGGTGGTGCTGCTGCGACAAACTCGTTAAGTTTGAGTTTTTTCAAATCTGCTACAGCCTGAGTCTGGTTCTTTTTGCCGGGTGTGGGCTGGTTGAGCGACCAGTCGCCTTCGCTGCTTCGGCCGATGGAGTTGTCGGGTACTTGCAGGCCAAACGCCAGCACATCGACACGGGTTCCTTGCGGATTGAACAACGCGATAGTGTCACCGTCGTTGTCNAGTGCAAAACCGGCATGTAAGCCTGGCGCTTCGGNTTCGGAATCGAGCCATACCACGAGATAGCCGTCAGCTGGGATCATTGTGCCGGCCGGAAAATTGTATTTCCTCGGCTTGGTCGGGTTGTCGCTCAGGCTCCAGTTCTGGAGATATACATTAGTACCCGCTACATTTTTCAATTCCACAAAATCAGGGTGGGTGGTNCCATTTGAGATGGCGGTGACATTTTCGGCAAGTATCTCATTTAGGATCACCAGAGGTTCCGGGCCACTAAGGTTCGGTNGACCAGGTGTGCCTCCTTTGCCAAAGCTGGCACGCCAATTGGCCGGCGAGTCGGGATCACCGTTCGAGTTTTCGAAGACAAGCGAATAACCGTCCCCGTCGGATTCACTTGGCCAAGCACCTCTGTCGTCGTAGTCCACTGAAATTACCGTTTCACCGTTGCGGTCGATTAGAGCCAGTCTTTCGCCTCCGTTCGATAAGTTGCCTTCGTATATGCCGCTGATTCGTACGCCAGGATAACGAGCCTGAAANGCCTGCGCATTGGCATCATTAATTAGTAGCANGTATGCGCNAGAGGCCAATGATGGACTGTTTTCGGCAAATCGGAAGGTGATGCCATCCAGCGAAAAGCCGGATAGNTCCACCTCCGTTTCACCTGTGTTCTGAAATTCAATAAACTCAAATGCATCGCCACCCTGCGGGTTGTACATGATTTCGGTGATTCGCATTGGCAAATCATCATCCCCAACCATGAAAGAGGCTTCTGTAAGTGCACTCCATTTGCCNGCCGTCATCGTGCGTGNCTTGACGTGTGCGCTGTCGTTAAGGATGACTCCAAGGGACGCGTTATATTGNTTTGCCGAGGGTGATATTGAGCTGGTGAACCGGACACGCGGATCAGAGCCATCCGTGGTGTAATATACNTCGCCGCGAGGAGCGCTCAGTTTTAGTTTGAATTTTGTAGGTACCGTGCCTCCAAACTGATTGAAGATAGGGGCGTTTTCTGAAGCAGCAAGGCTTGCTTCCTTGAGGTGTTTCAATACGGGCGATCGCCGATTTCTGATCCAGTTTGTTCCCCAACTCTTGCTGACCGGGATCGTGCCCCGGACTGTGTTGTAGAGATCATCAAAGATGCGCCGGATTTCCTTGTCTGTNAGGCCNCCTCCGTTGAAGAAATGTTTGTGAACCCGGTCCGCGAAGATTATCNGGTATTCGGAGCTAACCTTGAGGCCGTTGAAAAGATTTGCAATGTCCGCATTGCCCCAAGGCGGGCTGGTGCTGGAGAGCTGGTTCTTGATCGTATTGTGGCTTGTGCTTTTGCTGAAGCTCCACTCGGCATCCCAGTTGATGAAGCGGAAAAGTCCATCCGGTTTGTGGCGGGCAACTCGCCAGTTGTTGTGTGGCCAATCGTCATTGGCGGCGTAGATGAGTGGTAACAAGTAGTCGGCCATGGCGGCCATGTCCAACTGCTGTTCGACTACCATGAAATGTTCCGGATCATTCATGTCGTATCGGTTGACGTAATTGAGCAGCTTTCTCCAACCGGTTAGCGAGCCAGCCCGAACTTCGTTGAACTGTGCGATCAGATCAAAGTTTTCATCCTTCTGATGCCAGTCGGCGAGAAACTTTGTGTCTATACGTTCGGTTGGATTGTAATAACCCTTGTATTTACCATTGATGAACAGGTTGACGAATGTCCCGCGAGGGGAAACCTGTCCGACGTTACTGCATAGCCGCCGTGCCCATTCGTCCTTGATAAACGGATTAGTATGGTCGTTCATTCCAGCTCGCAGAACGATTCGATCAAATGACTGTACTGGGATCCCGCCGAATAGCGGGTACTCTAGTCGCCCTGTCCCATAGTCTCCACGGAAGTACAGTCGGAATGAGTATTTGTTGAACGGCAGTCCGCCGTTGGGATTGTAGCGGGGTCTGACATAGCCGCCGCCCTGTATGCGGAGCCCGCAGTCAACTGCAAATCCATCGTTGTCCTCCGGCCGGATCAACTCGGCAGAGACAGGGCGTTCCCATGCTATACCATGTCTTTGGGCATTGGGCTGTTTTTGGATGCCTTTGGAGCCCCAGAGATGGTGGTCGTCGGTCACTAGTGACAATGCTGGGAGTCTTCTCCGAGAACTCGGNAGTCCGTACAGATACGTGTGGGTTTGAACNTTTGAGGGCAACATTCCCTCTTTATATGCGACCGCGCGGACTACGCTCGTTTTGGANATGCGAATNGGTCTGGTATAGAGTTTACCCACTGTCTCGTAATTTCCGCTGCCGCAGCAGGCNGGAGTGTCGCCGTTGATCGTATAGCGAATTTTAGCACCAGATGTGCTGGTTGACAGGGAGAGATAGATGGCCTTGCGATCGTAAAACCCGCGAGGCATGCTAAAATGTACCGGTTTTGTTCGGCCAGTTACGGTAACTGTGCCATTGGCTGCGCCTGGTGTTGGCTTTGCGAAGTAGACCCACTGGCCGCGTTTATCGAGACCGTAGCTGACGCCGGCGGCCTGCTCAGGAAAACGGATAGAGGAAACAACGCGGCGCGGCATTTCCGGGCTGCATAAAGCGAGATATTCTCCATTGGGGTTGAGTTTGAAGTTCGTGTGAGACGGTCGTGATAGGCTGGTGCTTTTCGNGTCCTCGCCCGTGGCGAAAACCACAATGCGGCTGTCTGCTCCGAGTGTGACGTCGGGTAGCTTCCACTTGCCCAGATTGTTTCTGTTATCGGTCAGCGACCAACCCTTGAGTTTCACCTCAGCAGTACCCCGGTTGTGCAGTTCAATCCAGTCGCCCTTCACTCGTTTGTAATCTTTCGTTGACGCCGCGCTGAACTCGCTGATTGCTACATCACCGGGNTTGTGGTTCGGGTCCACATGAACCGTCCAAGCNTTGCCNTCGAACGAATTTGGTGATTTGTTGTAATCGGCGATGCCGTGGTTTTCACGCCAGGATAGATCCACTTGGCCAAGCGAAACTGTGTCAAACTCAAACCTATANGGACCGGCACCGAAACCGCTAACGGCCTTGGCTGGCATACCATTGGCCAGAAGGTCAGCTGCATCGATNCCTTGCACCGGCTCATTGAACCATATTTCAGTCTGATTGAATTGGCGGACGANGCNCTCGATCGGCATCCGGCTTTCATGGTATGGCGGGGTTAAATCCAGNAGGTCATAACTCCAAACTGCTTTATGAACTCCGGAATTCCCTGCAGGATTAAATGCATTAGGAGGGAATGCCTGATCGCCGATGCCGTGGCCGGGTGCCCACCACACGTTGATATGCCCGGCGGCAGGTTCGTCAAATTGAAAAGTGAATGTGTTGCCATTTACATTCAGTTTACTGGCAGGATAATCATTAATCATGAGGTCGTCCGCATCCACACCTGACATCGGTTCGCTGAAGGTTACAGCCATGGAGTCAAAAGAGGTCAATTCGCCCGGCTTGGGAGAAACGGAGAGAATCTCGGGAGGTTCGAATTCGCTCTCTTTGGCAGATAAACGGACATCGATGTAGGCGTCCCAGTTCGACTTGCTGAAGTTCAGGAGCATGACGCATAGCACGTTCCAGCCTTTCTCTGTGAGTTCACCGAAGTTGTGGAGAGTTGTCTCGTGCCACTTTATTGGTTCCTTGTTGGACTTGGTGGATTTGGAACTGTATCGTAATGTTGTTGAGGGTTTGTTTAGATTAGCCACTTCCGCGCCGTTTATCCAAGCCACGTAACCGTCATCGGCTTGGATCTCAAGCATTCCATAACTAAGAGCATCGGGGTCGTCGACTCGAAATTTCGCCCTTAGGTAGACGGTGGAGTAGCCGCCTTTCATGTCGGATAGGTTTGTTCCGTCGTCTGCTTTCTCATTGCTGTAGAAAGGTTGACGGCCACGCAACCAAGTGGAATCTGAGAAATTCTGCTTCGTCCAAGCCGAGCGCGGTGAAGAGGCCTCCTTTGTGCCCTTCTTGTATTTTAACAAGTCTCCCTTCTTGATCAGTTCAATTCCGTTTGCCGATTGCGGGATAGTCCATAAGGTCAAACCCAATGATAAGCTGATGCAATAACGGTTAACGATGTTCACAATTGTTTTTTTGTTTTGCTATCAGTGGTTGTTCTTGCCACAGCCAGATGAGTCGAAGATATAAAATATTCATGATGATTTTTCGTCGTCATGTTCCTCCCCGGGAAGTTGTTTCACTTCAAGTGGTATACTGGCCTCCTGCCGCCCATCAATTGCAATGTCCACAGCATGCTGGCCAAATTTTTCAAACTTTAGTCGCTGGATGTTGAGCACAAAATTGCGGTATAGAAAACTATCATCAGCTGGGACGTTTACCTCGAACGGTAGTTCAATGCTTGGCATCACGAATTTGCCGTCCTCATCGACGAAGTTGATCCGAAGCTTGTGCGAGCCTTCTTCTACGCGCTTGAATACTACGCGGAGAACGATCGAACATTGAGGGTAATTGGCGGGCAATTCCCGTGTGTAGACCGAGTTGAATGTGCCGAGCAGGTTCAGCTTGCCTTTGTAATCCGTCGCTGCATCACACAGCACTGCCACTTGTATGTCCATTATTCAGTATATGTGTTTAACACAACATTAGCCATTTTGTTAAATTATCCGCTATCGGCGCTCAGGGAAGATAGCGGTAAATCTTCATTCCGCCAAACGCTTAACCTTTAGCCTAAAGAATCGCTTCCGGTCGCCGCTTTTTATGTCCACTGGCACTCGGCGGATTTCCATATCGACGCCATTTCCGAGAAAAAAGATATTATCAGCCATCGCGCTCCACGGGCCGGTTACGGATTCAGCCGATTCCAGCATGTAGGAGCAACCAGCCCTAATGTAGAATACGGCCTCGAACTGGCCTGTTTCGTCAATCCCAAGCGTCAGTTCCAGACGGCTTGCTGGGTTTGTCGGATCGGTGTTTGTAAAGTATTCGTGGATGTTAGTTGCACCATCTTCGTCGGGATCGGCAAAAGAATCATCTATTGAAGGATTCAATCCATGGACTAACTCCCAAACATTGGGTAGCCCATCTCCATCGGTATCTTGGGCCAGCTTGGCTTCTTTAACACCTGGTGAACCGCCTTTGAGAGAGCTGGATTTCCAACCTTCCGGGCTGTTGAGTAATCCAATCGACTGTTTGGTTGCATCCAGCGCAGTGGGTACAAGCGAATGTCCTTCGCCGTCGGCTGTTTGCGGCCAATTATCGTCATCGCTGTAATTCAGGGTTACGAGAATTGCTCCCTCGGCCGCGGCTTGCATACGGATTGTTTCACCGTTGTTCGCCAGTTTACCTCCGTAAGTGCCTAGGATCATTATATCGTCTGTTAGGTTGTAATGATTCCGGAATGCGGTCTTGTCTTCGTGGCCGATGATGAGTGCGTATTGCCCTGGCGGAAGTGTCAGACCAGTCTGTATGGTGAACCGCACTCCGCCGCTGATCACCACACCGCTAAGATCGAGGTTTCTGTCGGTGCTACGATTATGAAGTTCAAGATAATCGTAGTCGGGTCCGTCAGGAGCATTGTACATCAGTTCGCTCAGTACAAGATGCATCTCTAGACTTTTGAGGGTATCTGGTTCGCCAGCCTGAAACTCCACTGGTGCTGACCAGTGGCTCCAGCGTTGAGTATTATCGAGCATCCGCACACGTGCACGATACCAATGCCCAACCTTAACCAATCCGGAGGGCAGGACGATTTCCTCTGAGAAATTGGTTAGTATATCCGATTCCCAGATTGCGTTGATTTCGTATGGGCGTGGTTGGGTTGGATCATGCGGTGGCGCGTCCGGTGCGCTTACTTCGGCCAGTCGCCACTTCATGCCAGCGAACTTCCCGCTTCGGTCTGAGAATGCTGAGCTTCGAAACAACAGATCGTTCGCCGGATATCCGTCGCTTCCTAAGTATTTTATCGTTGGCTGATCAGGATGTTTTGTATCACGTGCGGCAGACTTGAGTATGAAATTACTGCGACTGCGAATGTAATTCTTCATGATGTCAATCATGCCAGGGAAATCTTTTGTACGCGCCTTCTGGTAAAATCGACCCTTGCCGGCCTTGCTGCCGTTCACTTTTCCGGACGACATAATTGGGTGGTAATCCCACATCGCCCGATCGGCATCTACGATCGATGGTCGTTGCTCTGTCGGCCCATCGATGATTGCTGCGAACTCATCGATCAGCATGTAGCCCTCGTCTTCATTGAACAACAAGTCGAGAATCTCGCGGGCGCGGTTACTATACTCAACCTTGAAGACTGCTTTACCAAGCACCTTACTTTTGAACGGATCGTTGCCATTTCCGTACATGTTGTTAGCCCAGGTGAGATCAATATCCCATGGTAGCGTGGACCATTGTTGTGTCTCGGGGTTGAGATAGTAGAAATAATTTTTGCCATAACCTATGTCGTAATGGTGGATACCTTCGACGATCGTGCGATAGCTGTAGTATCGGGATAGGTCCATATTTTGCCGCCACCAATTTTCTGGTGGGTTGCCATTGTAACTGTTGAGGTATGTGTTTAGATCGGATTTGTCTGTGATGGCTGTTGGCCCTTGGTTATTCAACTCGCCGGTGCCGCCCTCCATTTTGTATAGGTTGCCGTCCGGTAAATTATGTTCGTCTAGAAATCGGCCATCCATCTGCTCGATCGCGAGATAGAGTCCCCAGAAGTCGCCGTCGTGTTGGGTGGGTCCGGTTTCCTCCTCATCGTCAATAATCCGGAAATGCACCCAGTGCGTCTTGGGTGCCTCGACATCGGCTAATTCAAACAGCTTGAAGCCGACTGCTTCAAACATTCCGTGTTCGCCCCGGTGTTGGTAGTTTCCCTGCTGGATGCATGCGGAAAAATTAAGCTTGTCCCAGCGTGTGTCGTACTTTCGACCATAATGATCTTTCGCTTGGAACGAGTGGCCAAGGTTGAAGTCAAACTTCCACATGTTCTTTCCCATAGCATAGCGCCATACGCCGCCACGAGCACGGTAGCGGATGTGGTCGTACACTATGCCATCGTACACCAGTGTACCCTTCCACTTATAATTGTCACCTCGATACTGTTCGTTCCAAGTGCTGTTTTCGATATCGTTTTTTTTCGAGATCAGATGATAGACCGGCACGCGGGTGAGCGTTTTTTGATCGTATTCGATCACCTTGGAACCCGGCTTCGTTCTGCCGCTCCAGTTTGGCACGCCGTCATAGCAGAAGTAGGCAAAGTTGGGCGATGGATCATCGGGATAGGGTGCGGTGACTATCTGGCCAAGATCGTTCTTCACTGACACTCGATAGCGAATCAGGCATCGATGTCGCTGCGCGTTTCTGGGAACGGTCGCCGAGTACACGCCATCCTTGGCACGATTATCCCCCGCTTGGCCAAGATCGTTCATTGGAAGCTTGATCCAATTTTCCTCATAAGCCGCATCATCTATCGATACATAACTGCCGGCTTTTAAGACTTGGTATTCGACAAAAACCTCTGTGTCGGCGACTACTTCACTAGGCAACGCAGTGATCACAACGGATTCTCCGCTTTTTGGCTGTCTGGGCGAGTGTTCGACTTCGGCCAATCGAGGGAGTGCTTCGGTGGCGAACACGGAATTTTGAGCACCTGGGGTGGGGCCGCGATTGGCCGGTCCGACACTCGCCTTCAACTCGACGTCGATGAAGAAATCACTGCTCCCCCCCTTTGATGCGTTGTGAGCCTGAATCGCCACAATGTTTTCGCCATCGACGAGGTAGCCACCCGGCGCCGCAAGATCGAATTCAACATAGTCATGATTTTCAATCGCCGAAGTAGCATTAGTACCGAAGCGTGGCTCTTTTGTTGAGAGATTGCTGTCGGCGACATGCCGTCCGTTGATCCAAATGTTGAAGCCATCATCGAATTGCAAAGCCAAGTTCAACGACCCTATTTTTTTTGCATCCTTAAGTGTGAACTTTTTTCGAAAGTAAACAGAAGTGTAGCCATTTCGCATGTCGTTCAAATTTGTCTTAATGAAGTTCTCCCCGTAACCGATTGGTGTTCGCCCTGTCAACCAAGTGCTGTCGTTGAAATCTGCCTTGCGCCAAGCCATGCGAGGTGTCGAGGCCTCGCGTTTGCCCTTGAAATATTTCCACGAACTGCCTTTGGCCACGAGAGTGTTCGCCTTGATCGAAATGTCACTACGAACAGACGGTTTCCAGTTATGGCCATCATTGTTGTTGAGTTTTGGGTGGATCAGCTCTATCGAGTAACCTGGTGAATCGCCGACGATTGGCCAGGGGAATCCGAGTCGGTAGCTTACACGATCCACAAGCTGGCCGATTGCGTTGCGCAACTCGATCCGCTCGCCATCGTTGTCGAGTTTCCCTCTCCAAGGTCCGAGTGGCGAACTACCAAACTTGGCCTTGAAGTGTTCGGGGCGGTGCGCGATTACGGTAAAGGCTCCGTCCCGAAGTTGGATGCCGTCCGGGATTGTAAAATCCACGGCGCCTTCGATCATCCAGCCGCTGAGGTCTACCGGTTCAGCACCGGCATTGTAGAGCTCAATGAATTCGGTCAACTCTGTCTTGATGTCGGGATCGTGGTGAATCTCATTGATCACTATCACGCCCTTGGCCAGGGCAACCCAAAAGGTCATTGCTGCCGTAATGATAAGGCGGTTAGTCACAGATAAACGTACTCAAAGCAGACCTGATACCACAGTTTTTCACCTCCCAAAAAAGAACCTTTTNAAGTGACTAACATGGTTGGCGCGGGGATTCGACGCGCGAGAGCGTGCGCTACGCACCTGTTTAAAACAGCTTAGTCCATNTGATCGACGATATTTTGCCCGAAGGCAGAACACGAAATTTCGGTTGCTTCATCCGTAAGGCGTGCGAAATCATAGGTGACCCTGCGGGAAGCGATGGCGCCATTCATGCCCCGTAGGATGAGGTCGGCGGCTTCAGTCCAGCCAAGGTGGCGTAGCATCATTTCCCCACTGAGTATAACTGAACCGGGGTTGACTCGGTCCTTGCCGGCATATTTAGGTGCGGTGCCATGCGTCGCCTCGAAAATGGCATGCCCGGTGTCGTAATTGATGTTACCGCCTGGTGCGATACCGATACCTCCGACACATGCAGCGAGTGCGTCTGATATGTAGTCGCCGTTGAGATTCAGTGTAGCAATGACATCATATTCTGCCGGTCGCAGCAGGATCTGCTGAAGAAATGCATCGGCGATTACATCCTTAACTACAATCCGCCGGCCGTCTCGTTCAAACACTTGCCAAGGACCGCCGTCGAGATCCTGCGCACCGTACTCCTGCTTGGCCAAGGCGTAGCCCCAATCGCGGAAGGCACCCTCGGTGAATTTCATTATATTGCCCTTGTGCACAAGAGTGACACTTTTCAGCTTGTTTGCAATGGCATACTCGATGGCGGCTCGCACGATACGTCCTGTGCCTTCCTCNGACACCGGCTTGATCCCAATGCCGGCGGTGTCGGGGAAGCGGATCTTCTTGAATCGATCCGGGAAAGTCTCGGCGAGGAGAGCCTTGAATTTTTCGCAATCGGCGTCACCATGCTGAAATTCTATTCCGGCGTAAATGTCCTCGGTGTTCTCGCGGAAAATGACCATGTCAGTCAATTCCGGTTGCTTTACAGGACTGGGGACGCCCTCAAACCAGCGCACCGGGCGTAGACAGGTGTACAGGTCGAGGATTTGGCGCAGGGCAACGTTGATCGAGCGGATACCTCCACCCACCGGCGTAGTCAGCGGTCCCTTGATGCCGACAAGAAATTCACGGAACGCGGCCACGGAGTCATCCGGTAGCCATTCGTCAAATCGATCTTTGGAAGCTTGTCCGGCGAACACTTCAAACCAAGCGATTTTTTTTGTGCTGCCGTAGGCCTTTTCCACGGCGGCATCGAATACCTGTTGGCTGGCCGACCAAATGTCCGGACCAGTTCCGTCGCCCCGGATGAACGGGATGACCGGGGTGTCGGGGACCTGTAGGCGGCCGTTCTCGATGGTGATGGTTCCGCCCTTTGGCGGGGTAATGTCTTTGTATGCCATAAGAGTATCTTGTGTTCCGTTACTGCTTGGCCAAGGGGAGGGAAGGGGGGCGACCCGAGCCAAGCGCTTGGCCGTGAACTGGTAAGCCAGCGTAACGAGCCAACTGCTTATTCGCAAGTTTTAGCCGGGACAAAAGCGAACGAAGTACCGTTTGCCTTTGGAAATTTAGGGGGGCGGGANTTTGACCAAGCGGATCAGCGTTTCCGCTGCTTGGCTTTGATTTGGGCTTCAGAGAAGAGGATGGCCTGATTAAGTGCCCGAGCTTCATCCTCTGAGATTTCACCTCCCTCAGCCAGACGCTGCTCAGCCTTGGAGCGGGCCTCTTTTGCGGCGGCTTCGTCGATGTCTTCGCTATTGGCGGCATTGTCGGTGAGGATAGCGACATGGTCGCCGGTCACCTCCGCAAAGCCTTCGCCAACTGCGACGATTTCTTCTTTTCCGCTTCGTTTGACGATGATCTCGCCTGCCTGCACTTGGGTCATCAACGGAACGTGGTTTGGGTAGATGCCAGCCTCGCCTTCGTTGCCGGGCAGCGTAACCATCTCGACGTCTTCGGAGTAGATTTTTGACTCCGGTGTGACGATCTCAAGCTTGAGGGTGTCGGCCATCGATTAGTCCTGGATCTCTGAGATGCCGCCCTTCATATAGAAGTTACTCTCGGGCACTTCGTCGTGTTTTCCATCCAAAATCTCGGCGAAGCCCTTGACGGTGTCCTCAACGTCCACNTGTTTGCCAGCAGTGCCAGTAAATACTTCCGCTACACTAAATGGTTGCGAGAGGAAACGCTGAATNTTCCGTGCCCGAAATACGGTCTGTTTGTCGTCAGGCGANAATTCATCCATGCCGAGGATGGCTATAATATCCTGTAATTCCTTATAGCGCTGCAGCACNGCTTGTACGCCACGGGCAACGCGGTAATGTTCCTCTCCCACGATGTCTGGTGTGAGCGCAAGTGAGGTTGAGGCTAGCGGATCAACCGCCGGGTAAATGCCTAGCTCAGCGATAGAGCGCTCCAGTACGATCGTGGCATCAAGGTGAGCGAACGTTGTGGCTGGNGCTGGGTCGGTCAGGTCGTCCGCCGGTACATAAACGGCCTGAAACGAGGTGATTGATCCTTTCTTGGTGGAGGTGATGCGCTCCTGCAAGTCGCCCATCTCNGCNGCCAGAGTAGGCTGGTAACCTACTGCCGAAGGTGTGCGCCCTAGTAGCGCGCTCACTTCGGAGCCAGCTTGGCTGAAGCGGAAGACATTATCCACAAAGAGAAGCACATCCTGTCCCTTTTCATCACGGAAATACTCGGTTACGGCAAGAGCCGAGAGGGCCACACGCAGGCGCGCACCGGGGGGCTCGTTCATTTGACCGTAGACGAGGCCAATACGAGATCCATCAGCCAGTACAGGTAGTCCACGCTCATTCAGTTTCGTGTGGCCGTTTTCGTCCTTTTCGGTCTTGATGACGTCAGCCTCAATCATCTCGTTGTAAAGGTCGTTCCCTTCACGAGTGCGTTCGCCCACTCCTGCAAACATCGAAATACCACCGTGCAGCTTTGCAATGTTATTTATTAGCTCCATGATGACCACGGTCTTGCCGACACCTGCACCGCCAAATGCACCGACCTTGCCTCCCTTGAGGAAGGGGCAAATCAGGTCGATAACCTTGATGCCTGTGGTCAGCACTTGAGGACTGGTTGACTGCTCTGTCAACGCTGGGGCAGGGCGATGAATGGGGTTGTAAATATCGTTGCCATCCTTGTCCTTGTCCGGTTGCACCGGTCCCTGCTCATCTACGGCTTCGCCGGTCACGTTGAAAACCCGACCCATTACGGCTTCGCCGACTGGCATGCTGATTGGCTTGCCTTGGTCGGTGAGTTCCATGCCGCGTTTTAGTCCCTCGGTGGAGCTCATNGCCACAGCACGCACCCAGTTGTCTCCGAGGTGCTGTTGAACCTCAAGCGTAAGCTTGGTGGCGCCTTCGCCTGGTACGTCGAACTCCACGGTCAGTGCGTTGTAGATGGCTGGCAAACTGTCGGTAAATTCCGCGTCCACCACAGGGCCGATGATCTGTACAATCTTGCCTTTGTTCATTTTCTTTTGGTCGTTTTAAAGTCAGTTGCCCAACGCCATCTGGGCAGTAGTGATTTCCAGTAATTCGCTCGTGATTGCCGCTTGGCGCATCTTGTTGTATTGGAGTGTTAAGTCCTTGATCAGGTCGTTCGCGTTGTCGGTGGCATTTTTCATTGCCACCATCTTCGAGCTGAACTCGCTGGCCCTGGCTTCGAGCAGGATTTGGTGCACCTGAAAATTTATGTAGTGAGGCAGTAGCGCACCTAGGACGCCACCAGCCGAAGGCTCAAACAGGAATTCAGCCGTGCCACCGGGAAGTTCAGNAATCATCTCTTCGCCTTCGACACCGGCCTGAACACCCGTAATCTGAGTGATTGGGAGCAGCGTCTGCACCTCCGGTTTCTGTGTGAGCGTGTTGACAAAGTTCGTGAACGCGATGTCNACATGATCCACCTCTGCATCCTCGAATAATTCTGCTGCAAGTCGTGCGATGGCCCGCGCCTCGGCGAAGGTTGGCGTGTCGCTATACGAAAACTCAGCGGCGAGGTTCCAACCCACCCGTGTGGCGTGTTGGGCGCCCTTTTTGCCGGCAGCAATCATGCGAGTATTGTCGGTGGCAAATTCGTCGCTAACCTTGCGCAACAAGTTCGAGTTTACAGGGCCGCACATGCCCTTGTCTGTGGTTACCAGGATCAGTGCTCGCTGCTCGCCGCCGCGTGCCTTCATAAACGGATGATCAAAGTCTCCGGCGTGTGTCACTACCTCAGCGAGCACGCGGTTCATCAACTGAGCGTATGGTCGCCCGGCCATCGCGGCCTGTTGGGCACGCGCCATCTTCGCCTGCGCCACCTTTTCCATGGCGCTGGTGATCTGTGCGGTTTTCTTGACGGAAACGATCCGTCGGCGGATGTCGCGTGTGCTCGGCATTTACGGTTTATTTGTTGGCCGACTTATACTCGTCGAGAGCGGTCTTGAGGGCATCCTTGACTTCGTCGTTTACCTGGCCCTCGATGGAAATTTTGCTCAACAGATCGGCCTTGCGATCCTCGAGAAATGTGGCGATGGAGGCCTGTGTNTTCTTGACCTCTTCCACGTCTACATCGTCGAAGTAGCCATTTTGAACCGCCCAAAGGATGGCTACCTGTACTGGCACTGATACAGGTCGGAATTGCGCTTGTTTGAAAACCTCCACGATGCGTTTGCCTCGCTCCAACTTGGCACTTGTGGCTTCGTCGAGATCGCTGCCAAATTGGGCGAAAGCAGCCAATTCGCGGAACTGAGCTAGATCCAGCTTGATTGTGCCGGCCACCTGCTTCATCGCCTTTACCTGCGCGGCGGAACCGACACGGCTCACCGAGAGACCGACCGAGATTGCAGGGCGAACGCCCTGGTAAAACAGGTCGGTCTCCAGGAATAGCTGACCATCGGTGATCGAAATCACATTGGTCGGAATGTAAGCCGACACGTCACCCGCTTGAGTCTCGATGATCGGGAGCGATGTGAGCGAGCCTCCTCCGGCGTCNTCGGACAGTCTGGCNGACCGTTCAAGCAGACGGCTGTGAAGATAAAATACGTCTCCCGGGAANGCCTCGCGACCGGAGGGTCNCCGCAGCACCAGAGCCACTTGGCGATAAGCCACCGCGTGCTTGGATAAATCATCATAAACAATAAGTGCGTCCATGTTGTTGTCCATGAACCATTCGCCCATTGCCGCGCCCGAGAATGGCGCAAGGTATTGGTTTGTCGCCGAGTCGCTCGCCGTGGCAGCAATCACGATGGTGTACTGCAGGGCATCATTTTCTTCAAGATCCTGTATGACCTTGGCGACGTTTGCCCGTTTCTGGCCCACAGCCACGTAGATTGAATAGACAGGTCGGAAGTTGGGATCACCGCTTTCTTCGCCTTCTCGGTTGATCCGGGCGTTGTTGATGATGGCATCTATGCAAACGGCGGTTTTGCCGGTCTGCCGGTCACCAATCACCANTTCTCGTTGNCCTCGTCCGATCGGGATCATGGCGTCCACAGCCATGATGCCGGTTTGCATCGGCTGGCTCACCGACTTGCGCTTGATGATACCGGGTGCGATTTTCTCGACTGGATAACTAGTCTCAGCGGAGATGTCGCCTTTGCCGTCCACGGGACGGCCAAGTGCATCGACAACACGGCCGAGCAGTGCCTTCCCCACGGGCACGGAGAGGAGTTTGCCGGTGGTTTTCACCTCTTGGCCTTCTGNAATGCCGGTGTGGTCACCGAGAATCACCGCGCCGACTTCTGTTTCCTCGAGGTTCAGCGCGAGGCCCATTACGCCGCCGCCGAAGTCGAGCATCTCGTTCATCATCGCTCCAGTGAGGCCTTCGATTTTAGCCACACCGTCGCCTATTTCTCGTACCACGCCCACGTTTTCACGGGCGACTTCTGTTTTCGCGCCGGCGATCTGGGCTTCAATGTCCTGCAGTAAGTTGCTCATGTCTTGTTTNTCAAAAATAAATTAAAACGTCTCACTCAAATTGGCCAAGCGCGTCTTCAGGCTACCGTCAAACACATCGTCGCCAATTTTTACTCGCATGCCTCCGATGAGGCCGGGATTCTCGGCGAATTCCACTGTCACTTGGCCACCCTTGAGACGGTTTAAGTTATCTCTCACCTGCTNCTGCTGTTCTTGGCCAAGTGCGACGGCACTTTCTACGCGGGCGGTACGGCCGGCTTCGTCCAGTTTTACCAGCCGGTGGAGGTGTTGCAGAACGCCAAAGTAACCGCGCGGTTTTTGCTCGATAAGTATTTTTACGGCTTTCTTTACCCTGTCGGCATTCAGTTGTTCGTCGACATGACAGGTTTTGAATAACTGCTTGGCCTCACGGCGTGCCTGTTTTGTTATCTTCAAAATTACTAATTATTACTAGTGGCAGTGGATGTTCTAATTTTGTGCTTTTGATCCTATCCCTTGCCNAACTATGCCGCCAGTTCCTTATTCGTTTCGTCGATCAAGCGTTGTTGATCNTCGGTTGTAAGTATCCTACCACTGACTCTGGCGGTGGTATCCACCACCAGCCGACCGATTTCTGCCTTCAATTCCGCCATCATCTGATCGCGGTCAGCTTGGGTAGCCTCACGCGCCTTGCGGATGATTTCCTCAGCCTGCTTCACCGCCTTTTGGCCTTCTACTTCGCCGACCTGCTTGGCTGCTTCNTTAGCATCAGCTATNAGTTTCTCAGCCTTCTGGTTGGCTTCGGCTAGCACCTTGTCTCTTTCGGCTTGAGTTTCGGCTAACTCAACCTTGATTTTTTCCGCATTTTCTATGCTGTCTGCTATGGTTTTTTTTCTGTTCTCCAGCATTTCCGTTACAGGCTTATAGGCCCATTTCTTAAGCAAAAAAGCGACAAGCAGAAATGCGATACACTGGGAAATAAATAGTGGCCAGTTTACTCCGAAAGTTTTAGCGATTTCTCCTATGCCGCCTTCACTTCCTGCCTCGCTTGCTGCAGCCAATGTGATTATGTAATTCATAGCTCTAAAAAATTGGAACCGGGCGACATATGTCGCCCGGTGGTAATATGATNGTTATGCCAAAAAGAGTGCAATAAANACTACACCCTCTGCTAGTGCGGCGAAAATAATCGCTTGCGTACGGATGGCACCCGCTGCTCCCGGATTTCTTCCAGTCGCTTCCGCGGCTTTGGCACCCACTAAACCCACACCTATTGCTGAACCTAGGGCTGCCAGACCTACAGTAATTGATCCTGTCATTGTATTATTTTTTTAGTTTTATTCGACGATCTCCACTGACATGCATGGTCCGGTCGCCGAAATTTTTTCCCTAATGGGCTTTATCTTCGCCATGATGCTCGCACATTAGAGCTGTGAAAACCGAGGTAAGCAAAGCAAAGACTAGTGCCTGGACTAGCCCAACTAGGATTTCCAAGAAATAAAATGGTAGGACTGCCAACCAGCCAAAATATGGTCCGGCCATTATCATGACAGATTCCAACATGTTTTCTCCAGCAAATACGTTTCCGTAAAGACGGAAGGTCAAAGCAACTGGTCGAACAGCGATCGATACAATTTCTATTAGCCCGACACAGATAAAAACAACAACAAGAAATATTCCCAAAAAGCCGGAACCGTGACCTTTTACATCGAATATGTGCCCCGCGAATCCACCCAAACCAATTTCACGAATACACCAATAAAGCCAGAGAACCATGAAAATGCTGGCCATTGCCAAAGTCATATTTAGATCTGCATTAACGCCTCGAAGCAGAGGTTCAGAAATATGTTCGTTGTGGTGTCCTGCCTCAGCCCAACCGATTGAGCCTAGTCCGGGGATCAATCCCATCCAATTTGAAAAAAGTATAAATATAAAAATTGTGGCGAAAAACCAGAAGGTCTTCTTTACCATATGACTACCGAGAATACTTTCAAAGAAGCCGTAGAGGTTTTCGACCAGCCACTCTACAAAGTTCTGCAGTCCTGAGGGGACTAGATTTGCCTTTCGGGTTGCCAATTGTGCGACGAAGATAATCCCTGCCGCGACGACAAGCATTACGACCATCGAGTTTGTGATTGCGAGTGGGCCAACCTTACCGGTTTTGGGATCCCCTCCAATTCCATGATAAAGAACTGGTGCCTTCTTTGGTAGTCCGTGGTGGGCATGTTTGCCCTCATGAGATTGAGCCTCTTCTTTTTCCCCGACAGCGGTAATCTCTTCCGCAGCTACCAAGGCCGGGATCGGCAGGGCTGCAATCAATGATATGACGAGTAAAAAGCGAGAAAATATCATCCAAAAACTGTGGGACAGCTGCTAACTCACCTCGGTGAGGTAAGCCGCTTTCTAAAAGCGGAACGGCTTTATGCCAAAAAAACAGCAGGATACAACCATTTATTTGAAGAAAAGNGGGTTTTTATGAAAAANTTTGGTTTGGANATAAACTTTATCAAGCGCAGACATCANGATTTTTTCCACTCACCTATTGGATAAGATTTCTGGCCAACCGAATCTATTTCAAGCGGTTTGGGTTAAGCGGCTTGAGGTCGTTCGGCATAAATTGGCCATTTCGTCGTATTAACTCGTTATCGAACCATACTTCACCGCCTCCATAATCGGGTCTCTGGATCAGCACCATGTCCCAATGGACGGCTGAGCGGTTGCCGTTGTCGCACTCCTCGTAAGCTTGGCCAGGCGTGAAGTGCAATGAGCCTGCGATCTTTTCGTCGAACAAAATATCACACATCGGCTCTTTGATGTGGGGGTTGAAACCAAGTGAGAACTCACCGATGTAGCGCGCACCAAGGTCGGTATCGAAAATTTCGTTGAGTCGCTTGGTGTCACTCGCTGTCGCATCGATGATTTTGCCGTTTTTAAACTCGAGCCTTACGTTTTCGAACCGGGTGCCAGCATAAAGAGTGGGGGTGTTGTACTGGATCACTCCATTGACAGATTTTTTCAATGGGCAGGAAAACACNTCGCCATCCGGGATGTTGCGATCGCCGGCGCAGCCGACTGCACCTAGCCCTTTGATGCTGAACTTGAGNTCGGTGCCNGGTCCCTTGATGTGTACCTTGTTTGCTTTGGCCATGCGCTTGATGAGCGGCTTTTGNGCTTTGGCCATCCTAGCGTAGTCCATTGTGCAAACGCGGAAGTAGAAATCCTCAAACGCTTCGGTACTCATGCCGGCGCCCTGTGCCATTGCGCCGTTAGGCCAACGAATAACCACCCATCGGGTTTTGTTAACGCGATAATTCAGAACCGGTCGCAGGGTTCGGGAGTACATCGATAGCTTGTCTGACGGGATGTCAGAATTCTCGGTTGAATTACTGGCGCCTCGGACCGCGATATACGCATTGCATTTTCTCATGCGGCTCATCTCGACATCTCGTACTATTTTTGCATGTGCCTCATTGGTGCCCATGAGCATTTCGCGCCCGACACGACTGTTGCGGGTTTCAACCAATGGAATAGCTCCGCGCTTGCGGGCGGCACGAATAAGTTCGACTGCAAACGCATCCGGCGAGTCGGTAACATCGAACAGGACGGTGTCACCTTTTTTTAATTGAGTGGAGTAACCAGTGAGGACTTCAGCGAGTTTTTTATAACGTGGATCAGCCATGTTGGTGCGGCAACATTTACCACATTCTTAATGTCAGTTGAACGAAAAAACAGACGGCTGATGATCAGGTCAGAATATCATGGACGACTTCACCATAAACATCTGTAAGGCGAAAGTTGCGGCCTGCATAGCGATAGGTCAACCGTTTGTGGTTGAGGCCGAACAAGTGAAGAATGGTTGCTTGCAGGTCATGAAAGTGAACGCGGTTCTCGGTGGCATAGTAGCCGTGCATATCCGTGCTGCCGTAGGCAATGCCTGNCTTGACACCGGCACCGGTCAGGAAAAATGTCATCGCATGTGGGTTATGGTCGCGTCCGTTGCTGCCCTGGCCAACCGGTGTACGGCCAAACTCGGTACCCCAAAGGATCAACGTGTCCTCTAGAAGCCCGCGGGACTTCATATCGGTGATTAATCCGGCGATAGGCTTATCGACTTTCCCGGCGACGTCGCGGTGATTGTTTTTCAGGTCGCCGTGCGCATCCCAGTAGCCNTGACTACACTGCACGAACCTTACGCCGGCTTCTGAGTACCGGCGAGCCATCAGGCATTGTCGGCCAAAGTCACGTGTCTTTGGGTCGTCTAACCCGTAAAGTTTACGCGTCGCTTCGGATTCGTTGTTGATGTTTTGAATTTCCGGCGCAGCCGACTGCATGCGGAAAGCCAGTTCAAATGAATTGATTCGCGCTTCCAGTTTATCGTCTTGGCCGCGTTCGTTGAGATGTTCGCGATTGATCTCTGCCAAAAGGTCGAGTTCGCGGCGCTGATGCGAGAGTGGTTTACCGCCACTGTCGATGAAAGGAATCTTCGCCTTGTCAATCGGCGTTGCCTGGGTGCCTATCTGAACTCCGTGATAATACGCCGGTAAAAACGCAGACGACCAAGCATTCATTCCGCCGTGCGTACCAGTGGGCTTGAAGGTGATATAGCCTGGTAGGTTTTGATTTTCAAAACCGAGTCCGTAGTTTAGCCANGAACCCATTGACGGACGGATAAACGTGTCGGACCCAGTGTGCAACTCCAGTAGCGCCGANCCGTGCCGGGAGTTCGACCCGTACATCGACTTGATAAAGCACAGTTCGTCCGACATCGAAGCAATGTGAGGAAAAATATCTGACGCCCACTGGCCGCATTGACCATATTGTTTAAAGCTGTAAGGAGAGGCGATGAGATTGCCGGTTTCGCTGGAGACGATGCGCGGTTTTTTGCCAGGATACGGTTTGCCGCTGTCGCGTTGCAGGGCGGGTCGATAGTCGAATGAATCGACCTGCGAAACGCCGCCNTGCATGAACAGGAAAATGATTCGCTTGGCCTTTGCTGGGAAATGTGGCTTGCGTTGGGCGAGAGGGTTGTTTGTTGTGGTTGCTCTTGCTTCCTCACCGAGTAATCCCGCAAGAGCAAGCGCTCCGAAGCCCGCACTCGACTTCTTGAGCATCTCCCGACGAGAAATCGGCGAGGTATCATATCCGCTGCAAATTGAACCTCCCTTTTTCATTCGAAAATTAGGATGTGCAAAAGGCTAGGCTGCTCTAGTAAAAATGCGACCATAAAATTCAGTCCAAATACATAAATTCATTGGAAGAGATCAATACCCGGGCGAGACTTTGCCATGCAATCTCGGCTGCCTTTNCTGGATCGGTCTTCTCTCTGCTAAGNGCTTGTTTGACGAACTGGACAGCACGCAGTGTTTCTTTCTCGATTGGCTCGCGGCGGAGGGTGTCGGCGTAAAGCTGGTGCGCGGCACCTAATAAGTTTGGATTTCCATCAGCGCGTTTGGCCAGACGCTCGCTAGCCTTGGTTACGAGTTCGTGATTCATCATGAACAACGCCTGAGCCGCACCAACGGTGCTGCTGCGTTGGCCTTGGATGACCGCCGGATCTCCAAAGTCGAATGCCTGCAGCACGTCAAACGTACCGCTGCGAATGACAGGCAGGTATACTGACCGACTGGAGCCGAAGAAGTATGGGTGATCATTTTGCGAGACGTACTGGCGTGGGTTATATTTCATCAACTGATCCTTCATTCCCCACTCGATCGAGTCGCCGACAACGAGCAGGGAGTCGCGCACTTCTTCTGCCTGAAGTCGACGGCGGTTGAACCGCCACCAAAGATTATTGTCAGGATCCATTGCGAGTGCTTTTTCGTTGAATTGGGTGCTCATCCGATAGGCGGCTGAGTTCATGATGATGCGATGCATCTGTTTGATCGACCAGTCGTTTTCGACAAACCGCAGGGCGAGCCAGTCGAGCAATTTAGGGTGGGTGGGTCGCATGCCAAGCATGCCAAAGTTATCCGGAGTGCGGACGATGCCCTGACCGAAATGCCAAAGCCAAATCCGATTGACCATCACGCGTGCGGTGAGGGGATTATCCACGGTCAGCCAGTTGGCAAATCCGGCCCGTCCGCTTTCTTCCTTGGGAGGGGAGGGTTCAAGCTTGTTTGCGATTACTTGGAGGTAGCCTCNAGGGACCAGTTCACCTTGTGTCATGTAGTCGCCTCGAAGGTGNACCTTCAGATCTTGCACTTTCCCTTCGCGGACTGCCATTGCTTTAGGTGTTTTCGGGCGGCGTTTTTCAATTTTTTCAAGTTCCTTTTGGAGTTGCTTCAACCTCTCTTGCTCTGCCTCTGTAAAAAGTTTCTCAACCTCATTCGGTGTCTTGAACGGGCCGTCTTTTTTGTGAAGTAGTTGGTGGAGAGGGTCACCCTCCGCAGTTTCCGAGAATCGACGGCGAATGTTATCGATTGCCACTTTGTCGACCGGTTTCACAGGGTTGTCGAGAAACACACTCCATTCTTGGAGCGGCGAAATGGTGTCTTTACTGGCCTGTTTCAGGGCTTCCATCCATTGCTTTATAAAGGTTGCCTGAAGGTGACTGCTTTTGAATGGTTCACCATCGAGCTGTTCTTTCGTTGGCATGAGCAGAAGTTTATCGATGTGTGGGGTTGGGGTGGCCCATTCGAACTTGAGGATATTATTGCCGGCATTGAGCGGAAACGTGCCTTCAAGATGCCACTTTTGCGAATCTGGATACCATGTGCCGGTAACATTACCCACGGATTTCTCGTTGATAAGCTTGTCGTTGACTATAAGTTCGCCTGGGCGCGATTGCTGCGCCGCATAACGCATGTGCAGCGTGTAGATGTCCGTCTTTGCAATATTTACATCGTATTCCACTTTGGTTGGCCCGCTGCTGATGAGTATGCCGATTCCTTCCCCATAGCCTTCGCTGGAACGAAGTCCGTTTCCACGGTTGAACGTCTCCGCTTCAATCAGGACGAAATCTGGTCTGTTCTTTTCCTGCTTGATAAAGTGCTCAATTCGATTGTTCGCGCGGGACTGGATGAGCGCCTTGATCAAGTAATCAGCCGCGTGGTTGCGAGCCTGATCAATGACACTCTTCGAGGCCTTGTTTTTGAATCGTTCGATCGTCTGTTTTTGTTCTTTGGCTACCTTGTCGACTTCGGCTTGTTTGGTGCGAAGTGAGGCAGTGCCGATTTCTATCTCATGCCACTGCGCGACTACCTTATGGTTGTCCATCGTATGCGTGCTCTTGAATATACCCGCCAAAGCGTAATAGTCTCGAGTTGGGATGGGGTCAAATTTGTGGTCGTGGCAACGTGCGCAGCCAAGCGTCATGCCCATGAACGCGCGACCCAGCGTATCAAGTTGCTCGTCAATGATATCCATCTCCATCTTCCGTCCGTCATCCTCGGCTAGCATTTTGGCACCAACGCTCAGAAAACCAGTGGCTATGTGGCGCGCATGACGGATTGTTTCTGGCTCGTTTCTGGATGGTTTCAGCAGGTCGCCCGCGATTTGTTCCCGAACAAACTGGTCGTATGGTTTGTCCTTGTTAAATGCATTGATTACGTAGTTGCGATAGCGGAATGCGTTGATGTAGGCGAGATTTTCATCGAGGCCGTTACTGTCAGCGTAGCGGGCGACGTCTAGCCAGTGGCGTCCCCATTTTTCGCCGTAATGTGGCGAGGCTAGTAGTCGGTCGACTACCTTGCGAAAGGCATCCGGTGATTTGTCGGCGAGAAATGCGGAGACCTCCTCCATAGTGGGCGGGAGCCCGGTCAGATCGTAGGTTGCCCGGCGGATGAGAGTGCGCTTGGGCGTAGCTGAAGCGGGCCGCAACTGGCTGGCCTCGAGCTGGGCGAGGATAAAAAGATCGAGATCTTCTCTCGGCCAAGAACTCTGCTGCACTGCCGGCAGAGCTGGTTCGTTTGGCTTACGAAAGGACCAGAACTTTCGGGCCTCGTCGAAGTTGATCTGTTTGGCATTCTCCTTGGCAAGGCGGCCGTCGCGCGGGTCGGGCGCTTCCATCTCGATCCAACGCTTGAAATCTTTTACTACACCCTTGTCCAGACGGGTCTTGGGCGGCATTACCAGTTCGGGGTCGAGATATGTGATTGCGCGGTAAAGATTGCTCTCGTCCGGCTTACCGGGAACGACTGCCTTTAAGCCGGACTCGCCACGACTGCGGATGGCCTCTCGAAGGTCGAGCCGGAGTTTGCCTTTGAGTTTGCCTTTTTGTTCCGCCTCGGCCGAGTGGCATTTATAACAATGGTTGATGAGGACGGGTCGGATTTTCTTTTCAAAAAAATCAATGTTCTCATCTGCCGCCATGTTTACCGCCATGGCGAGAAAATAGGCTAAGAGAAAGATGGTTTTAGCGATGAGCTGCATCAGCCGCGCGGGGCAGAGGCGTTATTTTTCGACGATCCAGATGTTACGAAACTGAAGCGGGTTGTTGTGCCCCTGCAGTTTGATGGGACCGGGTGTTCCCTCCGGATCCTTACGGCTGCCGCCTGTTATACCGTTGATTTCAATGTTATCGTGAATAACAATCCCATTCAGCCGCATGGTCATCCGTGCATTCTTCATTTTTTTACCATCCTTTACGACGGCGTTGGTGAACTGAACGTCGTAGGTCTGCCACTGCAACGGGGGGAGGCAGGCGTTTACGTCACTCTTACGTTTGGTATAGATTCCGCCGCACTCGTTGTTTAGCCCCTCCAGCCCGAACGAGTCGAGGATCTGCACCTCGTAGTGGTCGACCTGATAGAAGCCGCTGTTCCCGCGTTTCTGCCCGCGTCCTTCAGGTTTGTAGGGGAGCATGAACTCGACATGCATGCTGTAGTTGCTGAACTTGCGCTTGGTCTTGATGTCCTTACCATCGGTGTTAAGCAGCTTGGTTTTTCTATCCACGCGGCCCCCAATCCATTCATCCTTGTTACTACCATCAAAAAGTATGATCGCATTCTTAGGAGCCTTTTTACCAATTGACTTTGACTTGCGAACGATACGTTCCAGTCGGAATGATTCGCCGCCGCTGTACTTACCCTCGATTACCTTGCCGGTGGAGACCAGTTCCGCAGCGTGATGGCCGGTGGGCGGGAACTGCCGGGTCGCGCTGAATTCGTTACCGCCTTTGGCTAGATATTTCCGATTGCCTTTGGCTTCCAAAAATTTGGCTATTTTGCCGTTCAGCGATCCGGAAAGGAGCGATTTGTTTTTACCATCCCAACCGGCACCGGGGAGGCCACCCGGTAGAAGCACGGCTTGGAACTGGCTCTTGTCCAGTGCGATCACTTGTGCGCCAAGCTTTTTGCCACCGGAAGTTTTACCGATATACTCACCCTGGATGTTGAAGTCGATAGGTAGGCTCGGGTCTTCGGGATTGGTCCATAATCCGTTTGCGGCATGAGATGGAACCAAACCAACGGCTAACGAAAAAAATAGAACAGTTTTTTTCATAAATTCGGATGCCGGTAAACTACCCGCTTGACCAAGCGCAGGGAAGCCCTTTGCACCTATTTTCGACTGCCGATACGGCGGAAGCGCAGGCTGCGGAATTTTACTGTGCCGCCTGAGCCGTGGTGCTGAATGCCAAGCCTGCCCCGATGTACCTTGATGCCCCGGATGTTGGTAACCTTCTGGCCGTTTATCCAGGTCTGGACGTGGTCGCCAATTACGCGGACATGAATCTTGTTCCAGTTGTCATCATTGAAAAGCTCATCGGTGGTGATCTTGAGTTTTGCGGTTTGTTCTGGGCCTTTCGGGTGGAGCCACCCGCCGAATCCTATCCCGTACACGCCGCCGTTTTTCCCGGCTGCGGCACGCTCGATTTCGCATTGATAGCCTTTCGGTTTTCCATTTTCTCCAATAAGGCGAAAGCCGAGGCCGGAATTGAACTGATCGCCCTTGCTGCCCCCAGCTTCGACTGGCAGTTTCACTTCGAGTTGTGCCTCGAAATCCGTCGCCTGAGCGTTGGAGACGACCCAGACATTTTTCTTGGAGTACAAATGTAACTCGCCATTGACAGCCTTGAGAAATTCTACTTCACCACGAGGTGTCCAGCCATTGGCAGATTTTCCATCGAATAACGAAATCCAGCCGCTGTCACCGCGTTTGCCCGATGGTGCCGAAGCCGGATGGTAACCGGATACATTCATCTTGATTCGGTACAATCCGATGCCGGCCGTGATGTAAAGCGTGTTGGCATCATCCCCTACACCAAAGCAGCAGTTGGTCGGCAGAGTTTTAGTGGGAATATAGGCCAATTCTTTTCCCTTTGGGGTGTAGGCAACGATCCCGAACCGATTGGCCGAGCGGACAGCCGCGTAAATATTCCCCATGGCGTCCACAGTCATACCGTCGATACCTGCCTGATCGCCAAAATCGACGAGCACTTTTTTTGTTCCAAGGCTGCCATCTCTGCGGATGGGTAAGGCGTTGAGGGTCATGCGTCCCATCTTCGGATTTTTCGGCGCTTTAGGGCCGCCAGTTGAGCCGTTGTTCGTCTCGGCTACATAAAGCGTTTTGCTGTCGGGGGAGATTGCTAGGCCGTTTGGTTTCTCGACTTGGGCCGCGCCAATCGCCCGAGTGACTTCTCCCGAAAAAGGATCGTAGCGGTAGACAGCCATTTGGTTTTGCTCTTCTTTTTCGTTGCCGATGTAGCGTGGGTCGCTGAAATAAATCAGGCCGTTTGGAAGGATCACAAGATCGTTTGGGGCGAGGTAACGTTTGTTATCGAACATTTTAGAGAGTGTGCGGAGTTTGCCGTCGGGCAGTACTTCGCTAAGAGCCATACGACCATTGTTTGCACCACAGCATGCGATCAATCGGCCGTCGCGGTCGAACATCAATCCGTTGCTTTTCTCCGATTCGCTTGTGAAGACCGTTGTTTTGCCGGTTTTGGGATCAAACTTTAGGATCTGTCCCGACTTTGACTCGCTGCTTGGGATGTCACTGAAATAAATCTGACCGTCTGGGGAAACAGCCACCCCCTCAGTAAACTCCCCCTGTTCCCATAAAGTTTCCAGCTTGAATGCAGACGGTAGGATGGAGACACTACCGTTTGAAGCCTTGGCTGGGGACAGGGTGGTTGTAAGGCTGAGTACAACACAAAAAACAAATCGAATTGGCATGGCAGGAAGGGTGACAGTCTATCAAACTGTAGGCAACATGTGTGTCAGGTCAGTTGGCAGCTTTTGGACGCCAGCGCTCGTCAAAAAAACCAGCAGCCGCAATGCATTCGGGATCCCCGGCGTTGTAGGGCTTGGTGATGTCCACCAATGCCCAGTCCGGCAGCTTCGGGGTTTGTGTGGCATTGCTCATATGGCCAAACCGACTGAAAGTGAATCCAGAATTTAGCACGACATAACGATTCGGGTTTAGTGGATTCGGAAAAATCAAGACGGGAACGTGAGAATTTGCACCGACTTCTGCATGACCAAGTGAAAGCGTGCTGTGAGTCCACTTTAGCGGCAGTTGATCTATAATTTTTGCAATCGCTGAGTTGCTTGCGGTGTCACCCCAAAGGATGAGATTACTGTTTTTAATATGATGTTCGGTAAGTTCAGTGTCTTTGATCAACTTTGGCTTGCCACGGAATTGTAGTTCCCAATCCGAGATCGCTTGGCGAAGCTGTGCTTCAGTCCACTTTCCTGTTCGCTCTGAGAGCGAATGACTTGTGGGTCTTACCATTACGAAAGGATCCATGAACGCATCATCAATTGGGCCTTGCAAACCGGGGCGCTTGGCTAAACCAACGAACTCGAACCGTTCGACGGGCCGCCATCGGCCTAGCGCGTTGATGAAGCGCGATTCCCACGAGCGATCGGTACGAATGCGGTTGCCGCTTAGTTTCTGGCCATCGATGATTACTGTCGGATTGCCATTGGGTGGAAGTGGGCAGGTGCCGGACGGCATCGACAAAACGAGGCGCGAGACGTTAAGTGTACTAATTTCGATGTGTCGGTTGCCGATCAATCCAGCCTCGACGCGTGCCGGCATCCAGTGTTCCTCAATGCCGTCGATTTGTATCCATGCCTGCCGATTGTAACGCAGCGTGCGGGTGACGAGACGTACCTCGCTTGGAACGATATTTCGACCTCTTGATACGACTGCATTGATGCGTTCATCGATTTCCGCCTTAGCTGCGGGATGATATTTATGCCCGGTTTTTTGACCTACAACATGCCGAAGTGAGAGCCCTTCTTCGTTCAAGTATCTCTCCATTATATGGGCAGCTTGGATTTGTTTATCATCCTCTCCACTATAAGCAACGGTGGCTGTGTTAAACAGGTTTCCGGCGTAAAGAGTGGCATCGTAAAGTCCCCAAAGAGTGCGTTCGTACTTAGGAGGGAGGTTGCCTCTCTTTGCTAAGCCAAGATATTCAAGTGACTCTGCAAAACCAGCACCGGGTGCCGTTGCTACCCAGTCGCTGGCGTGGTGCGCTGCCAGATGCCAGCAACCGGCTCCACCCATCGAGAATCCGCGGATGCTGACGCGTGAGATATCGACCGGATAGTTATTTTTAACGTGTTCGAGCGCTTCATGCACATCCACTTCGCCCGCGAATTTGAAGGCGTTGCAAAATCGACCGTAAGGGTGAAGTACGATCGTATCGGGCGGTACGAACTGTCCTGCGTTGGTCCTGCGCTGATGGATGAACTTTAACTCGCTGAGTTTGTTGTCGCGTCCATGTAACCAGACATCAAGTCGTCGTTTCCTCCATGGGTCAGTAGAAAAAGACTGCGGGATTACAAGTCCGTAAGGCTGCACNGAGCCGTCTAGGCGTGAAACATAGCCACGAACTGTGAGGCCGTCAGCGCGCACCCATGGCGTTTTTCCTTTTGATAGTTGCACTGCGCGTTCGTTGCCAGCGACAAGTAACTGTTCAGCGATTTTTGATTCGCTTTGCTTAAAGAAGATCCTGTGCTTNAGGGCCCAGTCAACGGCCTTGTGATAGACTTGGACATCAGGTAGGTAGCGGAGAAGTGTTGGTGTATTGACATGCTGTTTGGCTAGAGCCTGAATCGCTTGGCCAAGAGCATCGGTTTTTTTGCGGAGATGTGTATCAACGTTCTCGGCAAGTTCGATGCCGATGGCAGGTACACGGGGCGTCATGGTGACGAGTGTCTTTGCTGGATCATTCGTTTCGTCAATAGATGTGGTGGCTAGACCAATTCCAGCAATAATATATGATGGGATGCGAGAAAACATCGTATGTCAGTCTAAGGATTGGATATGATCACCAATTTTGATGGTACCGGATTGAATAACCCTGGCGAGGACGCCCTGTTTGTTATCTATCATTCGTTCTCGTAGTCCGGGAGCAATCTTGTTCATCTTGTGGCAGGGATCACGGGTTGTTGCAATGTACAGCGTAGCTTCGCCGATGCGAATGTTGCGGTTCATCAAGGCGATAAGGTCGATGCCTTCGGTCTCAATGTTTGAGCGAACCAATCCAGATTCGATGGTTGGAAGCCCAAGCGCATTTGCATGTTCTGCAATCTGCTCTCTTTCGATCAGGGATACTTGTCGATTGGTGGGCTTACCGGTAGAGCGTGATCGACGCTGCCAGTATCTGGAATTACCGACGATACCTGCGTTGGTTTCGATTGCAATAGAGTTTACAGGAAGCATCGGTTCACCAGCTTTTTGCGGATGCAGGTGTAGCGAGGCCACTCGACCAATCACTTGATTATCAAGGGGTGGTGCCACGCGGTGATTTTGGTTTCAAAATCCGGTCGACGCAACTGGCAAACAGCCGTGTTGTCAGTTTAAGATGCGGCTACCTTCTGAGAGGAAGATACCCTTGAAATTCATTTCGAGTGCCTGTGCATTCGTGGCCTTCTCGAGGGCTTCTTCCTTAGTGATGATGTCGTCTTTGACAAGCTGGAACANGGATTGGTTGAAGTTTTGCATGCCGTCGTCAGTGCCAGTCTCAATGGCAGCATGGAGTTTTTCGAAGCGATTCTCGTTGATCAACTTACTGACGGTTGGGGTGTTGATCATGATTTCGATAGCAGGGGTGACACCACCATCCTTTCGCACAGTCATGCGCTGGACGATGATGGCCTTTAGAGTGCCTATCATCTGTTTACGAATGGCTTCACGTTCTTCGGATGGGAAAAAGTCGAGCACGCGTGAAATGGATTGTGGCGCATCAATCGTGTGAAGTGTGGAGAGGACCAAATGTCCGGTGTCAGCTGCGCTCATTGCGGCCCTGAAGCTAGTAGCATCACGCATTTCACCAATCATAATTACGTCAGGATCTTGCCTCATGACATGCTTGAGTCCGTGCTGGTAGGAGGGGGTGTCTAGCCCGACTTCGCGCTGTTCGATGATGCACTGGTTATCATCNAAGACGTATTCAACCGGGTCTTCCATTGTTATGATATGGCGCTTTTGATGGTTGTTAATGTGGTCAATCATTCCGGCGAGCGTGGTGGATTTTCCGCAGCCGGTAGTGCCAGCTACAAGTACAATGCCACGGTGTTCCTCAGCGATAGATTTGATGACTTCCGGCAAACCAAGGTCGCTGATTTTAGGAACCTCTGCGACGACGTAGCGCATTGCGAGGCACCATTTGCCAAGATGCTGAAAACAGTTTGTCCGAAACCGGCCAACCCCTTCCAGATAATAGGAGAAGTCGATTTCGCGATCATCTTCTAATCGTGATTTGAAATGCTCTGGGACAATTGTGTGGATAATGTTCTGCAGCCAGGATTCTTCCGGCTGTTGAGCCATTTCGGTTTCCACTAACTGGCTACTGATTCGGTACACCACCGGTGCATTCGCTTTGATGTGAATGTCAGATGCGCCTCCCGCGACAGCGGTTTTGAGGATTTTGTTAAAAAGTTCCATATTAACAGAGCAACACAGGCAATCAGGAATGGGCCTCTTCGGCAAGCGAAGACTTACCACTCGATGACTGCGGCACCCCAAGTTAGTCCAGCGCCGAAAACCAGAAGCAGAATCAGGTCACCGCGCTGTACTTGGCCTTGCTGGACAGCCTCATCAAGTGCTATTGCTACAGAAGCAGCTGAGGTGTTGCCGTAGTGTTGAAGGTTGCTAAAAACCTGATCTTTATTGGCGCCGAGACGGTCTCCCACGGCCTTGAGGATGCGCATGTTGGCCTGATGGGGGATAATGCATTTGATACGGTCGATCCCAATCTCGCATCGGGTCAAAGCTTCTCGNGCTGCAGTTGCCATTGCTGTGACGGCGTTTTTGAATACCTCCTGCCCGTCCATTTTAAGGTAGTGTAGTCTATTGGAGACGGATTTATTTGAAGCTGGGTTAAGGCAACCGCCTCCCGGTTGCGAGAGGATTGAGGCCTTTCGTCCATCAGCCCCCATACAGGCGGTCAGCAGGCCGTGACTATTTTGCCGGTTTTGCAGCACTGCCGCGCCCGCACCATCGCCAAATAGTACGCAGGTATTGCGATCCTCCCAATCGACGATTGAGGATAGTTTTTCTGCGCCGATCACTAGCACTGTGTCGTAGGTGCGCGACATAATGAATTGTTGCCCGATTTCCAGCGCGTANACGAACCCGGAACAGGCGGCCTCTATGTCAAAGGCTGCAGCGTTGTAAGCCCCGATTTTTTCCTGCACTAGGCATGCAGTGGCAGGGAAGGGCATGTCCGGCGTGATGGTAGCCAATATAATTAATTCGACATTGGCCGGGTCGACNACCGCCCGATCAAGTGCGCGCCGTGCCGCCTCGGTGGCCATGTCGGAGGTATGCTCATTTTCGGCTGCGATGCGCCGTTCTCGTATGCCGGTGCGCGAAGTGATCCAGTCATCGGTGGTGTCCACCAGCTTCTCGAGGTGAGCGTTGGTCAACACTTTTTCCGGCACGTAAGAGCCGACGGCGGTAATGGAGCAGGTNCGGCCAATAAAATCGTGTTCGGCGCGNGGATTTTTAATGTCGGATTNGCTCATCCTTGGACTGCCGTATGAACCGGCTGGTCGATGTTCAGTCTGGCATTTGCTGCTGCTACTGCATCGACGATATGCTCATTTATATGATGATCCAGCGCTTCGACGGTATGATGCACTGCGTTGCGGATGGCTCGGGCGCCAGCTGAACCATGACAGATGGTTACGACACCGTTCACACCAAGCAGGGGAGCGCCGCCGTAGGAGTCGGTGTCGATCCGGTTTTTTAGGGAACGAAATGCGTTTTTGGAGAGGTATGCTCCGATTTTCCTGATCGGAGTGGCAGTGAGTTCCTCTCGCAGCCAACCCATCATGCGCAGGGCCAGACTCTCACAGGTCTTGAGGACGACATTACCAACGAAACCGTTGCAGATAACGACATCGAGTTCCTCTCCAAACATGTCATGGCCTTCTACATTGCCGGCAAAATTGAGTCCCAGACCTTGACAATGTTTCAACGTCTCCTGCGACAGCTCGTTACCTTTGGCCTCCTCGGTACCGACGCTTAGCAGCCCTACCCGAGGCTTACTTTTTCCAAGGACTTCACGAGCATAAATGTCACCCATGATGGCATAGTGCATAAGGTGTCGAGGTTTACCTTCGACGTTTGCCCCGGCATCAAGCAGCACGAAGTTGCCATTCTTAGTAGGCATTACGGCGGCGATTCCCGGGCGATCTACTCCTGGCAGCGTTCGAAGTTTAATGGAGGCGGCAGCGACCATGCCGCCTGTGTTCCCAGCGGAGAGGATGGCGTCAGCTCGACTCTGCTTGACCAAATCCATGGCCATTGCCATTGAGCAGTTTTTTTTCCGGCGCAACCCTTCGACTGGTTTTTCCTCCATCGAGAGTACTTCTGGCGAGTGCACCACTTCGACACGCGAAGCGAACGCACCCGCTTGGTCAAGCGCTGGGCTCATCAAGTCCTCGTCACCAACGAGGTACATGGTTCGGATTTGGTTATGATCTTCTAGCGCCCGAAGCAGGCCTTCAATGATAACATGGCAGCCATCATCTCCGCCCATAACATCCGCCGCGATTCTCATAACGATAAACGCACTACCGGGATGGCTTTCCCTCCACCCTATCTTTGCCTTGATGTTGGGTTAGGCGCCTACTTCGACGCTGACGATCTGCTTACCCTTATAATAGCCACACTCCGGGCAGGCACGATGGCGCTGGTAACCCAGATGATCGCACTGTGGGCAGTTGTCCAACTGTGGCGTTTGGAATCGGCTGTTGCTGGCGCGGCGCTTGCGCACACGACTTTTAGAGGATCTCCCTTTTGGTACTGCCATAATTATTCCCTATTCGAGATTTAGATTGTCAAGTTCGGACCAGATCGAGGTTTCAACGTTTTCGTCGGAAGCCTTCCTGATTTTGGTTGAGTAGCCACCCCTGCTGGTTTGTTCGGGGGTTCCATCGCATCCAGTTTTGCACAGCGGATGCTGCGGAAAAGCAAGGAAAGTATCTTCGCGCAGATAGGGCGTCAAGTCTAAGGAAACACCGGATAGTTCGATTTTTTCCTCTCCAGCCAGTGGAAGTAGGCAGCTCCAGTTTGGCAAATTCACATGGTGCGTGAACGACTCCAGGCACCGGACGCATTCACAATGGAGCAGCATATGGATACTGCCTTGGAGCAGGATGTTTTCACCGGTCCGCTCGGCAGTCACGTCATAGTTCAGCGGCTTGTTTACCTCAATTAACTCGTCCAGCGTTTGCATATCCAACTCGCGCTCCGACAGTTCACCTGTAAGGCGAACGGGGCCGTTAGCCAAGGATTCGATGTTCAGTAGCAGGGGCATGTATTAGAGATGGGTCTTATTAATTGGCCAATCTTATTGGAAAGAAACTCGGGCGGAGAGTTCAATTCGAGCTAGCTTTGTCAAACTTCTCCGTTAGAGCTGCCCGGACATTGGGGGTTACAAACGCTGAGATGTCCCCGCCAAGTGACGCGATTTCCCTCACTAGGTGTGAACTGAGAAAGGAGTAAGAAGCACGNGGCATCATGAATAGAGTTTCTACTTTCTCATTGATTTTGCGATTCATTAGCGCCATTTGAAATTCGTACTCAAAATCGGACAGTGCNCGNAGACCGCGAATTACTGCTTGANCAGATTTCTGCTCCACATACTCCACAAGTAAACCATCAAAAATATCCACCGACACGTTGTCGAGGCAGTCCATGGAATGCTCGATCAGGTTTTTTCGTTCAGCCGCGGTAAATAGTGGCGGTTTAGTCGAGTTGCAGGCTATGGCTACCACCACATGGTCAAATAAACGAGCCGCTCGCTGTATCACATCCAGATGGCCGTTGGTGATGGGATCGAAGCTACCGGGATAAATGACCGTTCGCATACATCTGAATCTAACAGGTCGGGAATAAAAAAAGAACCCGTATTTACGGGTTCTTTTAAAAGTAACGAGTTTTTATTATCTTAAACTTCTTAACCTATCAGCCCGCAGGCGATTCTACCGGAGGTGTCGGCGGAACCACTGGTGGTGGTGGTGGTGGCGCAGCGCCTGGCACAACAGCTACAGGTGGAGGCTCGAAGGAAATAGTATCCACCTTCCCGAGAGTCGCGTTAGGATCCTTCGGCTTGATGATTGTTTCGACCTTGAATGGTGTGGACTTGTCACCGGTCGGGACGATATTGGTTATAATATCCACCTCGTCAGCGCTCAATGTTTCACCATTAATTTCAAAGTTATCCAGATTAGCGAATTGATCTTCTATGCTGGCAATGTAGGTGTCGGCTTCGTCAGCTGTAAAGCCATCGGATGTAATATTAAGCGACTTGGCTGCTCCGGTGTCATCCACTTTTGCGATTAGACTGGGCGCTTTCATTGGAGCAACTAGATCAACATCTACGGCAACGGAGTTGCCACCAGCTGTAGGAATTGATACGGCCACCGGGACGGCATTGGCACCGGCGACATCAGGTGCTGTGAAAGCTGCTCCTGTCTTGGACTTAACGACAAGTTTCTTACCACCCCCGGGCACTTCCTCTACCACTATTATGGCATCATCGTCACTGATGGCNCCGCCGCCAACATTCAAGTTCAAGTCAGAGGGGTTTAGTTCTTTACCAACGGCCAGNTGACTGCCTGTAGCGGCATCGAGCAATATCTCTATTCTGTCAGGTGCAAACTCAGAGCCGGAGCGAACTACCAAATCTCCAAAGAATGTCGGGGTGGGGGATATGAACTGGGTCGGATCGATTGGGCCACCCTTCACTCCTGCTCCTGAATTTGGCTTGCTCTCCCATACGCCTTGTCGCAGCGGAACATTGATGGTGAAACTGGGGAAACTTGGGGTATTAGTCGGAGCGCTCGCTGCCGATTCGGCTTTCTCGTCTTCAGCTGCCTTCAGTTCACGTCCGCCGGTGTATTTTTCGCCACTAGCGATTACCACTTCACGTCCGTTGGTGTTGTCTGTGTACTTGACCTTACCGCTGACAACGATCAACTCACCTTCGGCATTGATGTCGTAGACGGTACCTTTAACGTCTGCTTTTCCGTTCGGCGTTTTGATTACATAGCTTGAGCCCATCGGCAGCTTGCGTACATTACCGATCAATCGTCCGCTTCTAAGTTCCATCTCCGTTTCAGCCATGTGCTCAATCGGCGAAATTTTGACGGCCAAATGGTTAAACTTCAACTCGGTCTCCGCGTCTAGCCGAAGCATCGATCCGTTGATTCCGAGGAAGAGATCGGCTCGGGCTTTGGCTCCAGTCTTGACGATCGCCCCAGTCTTGAGCAGTTGACCTGTCTGCAGTGGTAGCCAATTGCTTCCGTCCAAAGAAAAGCTGGCTTTTCCACTAACAGCTTGAACAAGAGCCTGACCATCTCGCGTGTTAGCCTGTGCCGTGAACAGTAGTCCGGCGGCAATCATCCCGACCATGCAAGTAATGCGTTTAATCATTTGTGTGTGTTCCAGTGGCTAAATAAGTTTCAATCGCCCTCAAAACTAGTCGCATTAGGCATATTGTCAACCCCAGAATGCGTCTTTTTTGGTTCCGTAAACCNTAAAAAAAAGCCTATTCNCTCCAAAAATAAAGTGAAAAAAGACGTTCCCCAGTTATTATACCCTTTAGGAGNATCGATTCACACAATGTCATCATTGATTTTATCAATGATTGCTTATTCAGGTGATGGGTTATGGTTCCCCACAGCAAGGCCAACTGTTTGGCCAAGCAGCGACCAAAATAGCTAAAGAACGTTATCATGGAATTTGTTGTGGGGCTAATATGTCTGGGCGCGTTTGGTTTGCCGATCGCTGTGTTGATTAAGACTCTCAGTACTGCCCAGGAAGTCGACGGTCTTCGGAAAAAGGTTCAGCGCCTACAGGATCGGTTGAATGCAATGCAGGACCAGATTGACTCCACGAACCCGGTACTGGTTGGCAAGCCGGAGAAGATGGAAGACACCAGTCCAATGCCTTTGGCCAAGCCTCAACCTCAGGTGGCCAATGTTCCACCTCAGATCTTAAAGTCGTCTAACTCTGTCTCTAATGAAAAGCAAAGCGATCCGGTGAAGCCCGAGCCTGTCGCGGCGCCTCGATTGCCTAGAGTTGATGCCCGGTCAATCGAGATGAAATTGGGCACCTACTGGTTTGTTCGTATCGGGGTGGTGCTGATGTTGACCGGTATCAGTGTTTTGGCCTACTACAAGAGAAGTTTTTTCATCGAGCTAACCCCTTTGGCCAAGGTGATTTTGTTTTACTTTCTGAGCGTCGTNATGGCTGGCGCTGGATTTTGGCTTCAACGTAAGAAGGAGCATTTGAAGAACTATGGTCAGGTACTGATCGCTGGTGGATTTGCCGGGGTGTATTTCACAACGTATGCGGCGCATGTTATTGAGCCGGTTCGAATTATCTCTAATGCAAATGTTATTTTGCTACTGCTGTTTGCGTGGGGAGGGTTCATTGTTTGGTTCGCGGATCGTCTCAGGTCAGAGGCAATCGCTCTCTTTGCCACGGGCGCCTCTTATTATGCAACTTACNTACCATTGATCCATACCGGTGGGGTGTCACACTGGGTAATCCTTTTTTCAAACCTTGTCCTTGCGGTGGGGGCAGTGGTGTTCATGTTGCGTAACCGCTGGCTGAAGATGCCGGTGCTGAGTCTGTCAGCTTCTTATGCCGGTTTTCTCCTATGGAGAATGAGGGTGGACGAGCCGTCGCTTGCCATAGCAGTGAGTTTTGCTGTGTCGCTCTGGGTGGTTTACACCGCGGCAGTTTTTCTTTCACGCAGCGGGGCGTTCAGCGATCGCCAGCGAGCCGCATTCCTGACCGCTAACAACGCGGCCGTGTTCGGTCTGCTTACGGCGGACGTGCTCAAATACCACAAGTCAGAATTCTGGCTTTTGCCTATTCTTGTCGGCGTGACTCTACTCGGGTGCGCGTTTGCGGGTGCGCGCTGGTTGGAGGACCAGTCGCTCTCGCGCAAAAGTTACCTAACGCAGGGGCTGGTGCTCGTGACGCTTGGCCTGATGACGATAGAGATGGCTGACTCGGTTCGGGGCCCCATTCTTGCCGCCGAGAGTGTTGTACTGCTTTTCATGGCGATTCGTCGTGACAACTTCATCATCCAAATTGGTGCGCTCATGGTGTCAGCTATCGCCGTTATTTATGCGCTCATTGATATCGGAGTACTTAGTCCTGATTATTTTCTTGGAGGNCTTTCTGTGATGATTTTTTTGTTGTTCAACGCCCGNCTATGTCACGGCCAAATCGAGCCTGCGGTCGTGTCGATTTTGCGCCCTCGGGTGAGTTATCTGACAGGGTTGGGTTTGTTTGTAGGATTGGCTGCTTTTTTGACCGATCCAGTTAAGGATACGCTATCGGAGGAGTGGTTTTCCACTATTCTTCTTGCAACAACTGTATTGTTCACCGGNTCGGTTTATAGATGGAAGCTACGTGAATTTACGCTGCTCGGCCAAGTGCCAGGTGTGATTGGGTTGTTGTTGGCTCTTAGTTTGGCAGGGAACACATCTGAATTCAATTGGCCTTTGTTTTGCGCATTGGTGCTTACGCTTGGCCAAGCGCATTGGTGGCGTTGGCAGCGGGACCGATTGATCGACTGTTGCCCTGATAGTTCCTTGACGAAGCGGCTGCCTATGATCATTGAGGCGGTATTATCAGGTGGCTTTGTTTTGTTATTGCTCGTTTGGTTATACGAAGGTGTTACGATTAATCACAAATGGCTTTGGGTGGGGGCGCTTGTCTCGGTTGGTATCACAGTTTACGCGGTATTCACCCGGGCACGATTCGTAGGTTTGTTTTCGCAGGTTTACCTGCTGATGTCTTGCTTGGTGATGTTCGAATTATGCGTTGAAAGTGATAACGAGCACGCTGTCTTTGCACTGATCCCTATCGTCACAATGTACCTGATGAACATCGTGGTTCCAATCGCCATCGCGCGCATTGACCAAGTACCGGAGATGATCCACTCCTGGGTTTGCTGGGTCCAGTTGGCTTACCGCATTGCGGCGGCGGCATTGGGTCTGTTGTGGGTTGGTAATTACATCATCGATGAGTGGCAGGTTCTGGTGTTTACCACGATTGGTGTTGCGTTTTTCACCTTGCAGTTTCTGAGGCCGGCCCGTGAATGGCAATGGTTGGCGCTGGCTTATGGGGTGATCGGATACCTATTTCTTGCCAGTCAGTTCATTGACGACAAAGCTTTTTGGCCTAGTATGTTGGCGATCGTTGCGCTGTTTGGGGTTCAACAATTGGCACGACATTGTGTTGTCGACAAAAAGGCACCTGACTGGATCCACCAATGGCTGATCCTTGTTGGTGGCTCACTGTTATTTTTTTGGCTGTCGATCAAGGTATCAGAAATGGGTGGTCACGGTGCACGTACGATAGCATGGTCGCTGCTTGCGGTGATTTATTTTGGCACTGGTCTTGGTTTACGAGAACGGTGGTATCGCCTGATGGGATTGGGCACCTTGGCGATCGCGCTTCTGTCACTTGCGCCGATCATTTGGGGCATGTCTACTGAAATGAAGATCGCCAGTTTCTTTGTGATGGGTGGGGTTTTTCTTGGACTGGGTTTCGTGTACAATCGCTATCGAGAACCCCTTAAGAAACTGTTATGAATCTGGCCAAGCGTTTTGACGGACAGCAGTCTAAAAAAACGGGTTGACGGCGTTTTGTTCCGCGACGGTGGTAACAGGGCCGTGGCCGGGGCAGAGTAAGGTCTCGGCGGATAGGCTCAGGATTTCCGATTGCACTTTTTCACGGGCCAACTGGTAGTGGTCGGGTGCGCCACCCATGGAACCGGCGAAGATGGCGTCTCCGACTATCGCCACTTTCGGAGCGAAACTGGGGAAGTTGTCTATTACGTAAGTCACCCCGTCGTCGGCATGGCCGGNTGTTTCGCGGGNNGTAATCTGTAGGCTGCCAAGTTCGGTAACTTGGCCGGGCTTGTTGCGTTGGTCATCCGGTGCGTTGGGTGAACTGGAGTGAAGTGCTGCGTCGGGGAATTGTTTTCTTAGTGGTGTCAGNGCTGCGATGTGGTCGTGGTGGGTGTGNGTGATGAAAAGGTGTTTGAGGGTGAGGTTGTTTTCGTTCAACAGAGTCACGATCGGTTCGGCGCTCCAGCCNGTGTCAAACAGNCCGGCTTCACCGCTGGCTGTGTCCCATACGAGATAGCAGTGCACTTCCATACCTTCATTGGTGGTGATTTGTCGAACGGTCTTGTTAGCTTCAAGGGAGGCAGCGCGGGGATACCAGCCGCTAAGGATAGTTAAGAGCTTATCTGGATTAAGTTGGAGNAGTTCANCAACTTTCGNCATGTCAGGCAGTTCGTCATAGGTGCCATATTCCTCGAAATTGGAATANTGTTCGTCATTCATGCCAATCGCNTTGGCTACCTGTGCGGGGGCGATTCCCAGTCCTTTTCGGGCTTTGCCAACGACATCTCCGGCGTGGTCTTCTAGGATCATGGGCTTTTAAACTACGGGAGATGGCGCAGGGATACAAGCTGTGTTTGACCAAGTGCTGTCGGTTAGAATCGCAGTACAATGTCTGCNCTCTCAATGAGTTTGGCCAAGCCTGCCTCGTCGGTAGATCGTATCAGTCCGCTTGGCATTTCCGGCNCTCGCNTGAATAGGTCAACGGAGTTTTCGTGGAGCAGATCAATATAGTGGCTCAGTTCCTTATCCTCCGATTTGCATAAGGTTATGCTTTTGGCTTCGGTAAAATATATCGTGGGTCGGACTTTGCCCCAGACGCAGACCCCGGCGGCGATACGCAAAGCCTCTCTTGCTCGACGGTTTAATGTCGGAAGGCCTTCAATGAAAAATAGTGCATTCAGTGAGATAAAATGACTTGTGCCTCTCGGGCATTATTTGNTTTTTTGAGACAAAAACCATTCGTACAGCTTGGGGTTGTTGTAAGCTTCGGTCCAGGAGTCATGGCCGGCTTCCGGATAGANGGTAAACTTTGGTTTGCCACCTCGCCGTTTCAAAGCGTTCACCATACGCTCAGATTCTATAAGAGGGATGACTTTATCTTTGGCACCATGAAATACCCATACAGGTTTTTTGCCGATATGTCTGGCATCTATGCTGTTGCCTCCACCGCATATAGGGGCCAGTGCTGCAAAGCGCTTGGGGTTTAGCCCACCAAGAGCCCAAGTTCCAAAGCCGCCCATGCTTAGGCCGGTGCAGTAGATTCGAGACCTATCTACGGCATGCTTGCTGATGAAACCATCCAGCAGCGCGTCGAGGCCGTCGGCTTTCCACCATACCCCTTTTGGGCATTGTGGAGAGATCACAATGAAGGGAAATTTTTTTCCATTCTTGATCAGTTTCGGAGGACCGTGCTTGGTGACCAGTTCAAGGTTATCGCCTCGTTCTCCTGCGCCATGTAGAAAAAGCAGTAAGGGGAATTCTTTTTTCCCGTCATACCCATCTGGTAGGTATTTGAGATAACTGTAAGAGTATGTCTTTGTAGTTTTAGAGGAGAATGATTCCTTGGTTTGATTTAGATCTGCAGCGATTGCCGTTTTCAGTAAGAGAAAGCAGACGGTAATTGTTGCTGCTTGTTTCAATCCAGTCTGGTGAAGGCTCATATTATTCATTGGAAAAACCGTGTGGAAAACTGGTTTGTTTGTTCTGAGGAAACTCCCATAATCAGTCGGCGTAGTTAGGTCTGGGGCTTAGGCTGTCTGCGCTGATCTCGCCAGGCATGCGCCAGTACCCCCACCATTTCCACGGCTTGAGGTGCATTGCGCCTGTCCATTGACGCGCCCAGCCGCTTTGTTGCCAACCTTGCTCGGGGCGCGTTGCGCGTTCCTGCATCCAAGCGATGTCCTGATTGCCGGGGCTGTTTTTGACACCTGATCCCTGATGTGGATTGAAACCCACCTGTAAGGTATCTTCGTGTAGCCATTTTTTTCGTTCAGCGTGGCCATCCGCAAATGAGATGGTGCAGCCGTTGTTATGCCATGAGGCAGGCCAGTCCTGACGGAAACGATACAGATTGGGATTATTGGGCCAACCGGCCATATCCACGCGGTAATTCCCAGCATTGATACTTTCATCATCCATATCCATCAGAACAAAGCGCATGGCGGGATCTCGGAAATCGGACTGTTGTCGATAAATTTTCCACATTTGATCCCCGTAAAACGGCCAACCGGACCAGCCGCCTGCGTAGATATTAATGCTGTAAGAACGGATTCGCTCGGGCCAGCCTTCTTTTTTGGAGATACCGTAATACTTATCTTCGGGACAGTGAAATACATCCCGACTCCTGCCTCCGTAAGTAAACAGTGCGGAAATCTCTAGCCAATCTTTCGGTGGCAAATTCGCCCCGAGGTATTGCGAAGCACAATAGGAGAAATCGGCAGTTGGTTCATACTTAAGATTTTCAGGATAAACAAAACCGGGATAGTACCAGGCGCTGGCATATATGGTGTGTCCCTCGTTATCGCCGGAGAAATTGTTCCAAGCGATGAGCAATTGCCGGTTGTTATTAAGGCAAGCCGCCGCTGTGCCGGTTTGCTTGGCCCTAGCCAAGGCCGGAAGAAGCAGAGCTGCAAGGATGGCTATAATTGCAATTACCACCAGAAGTTCAATCAGCGTGAATGCTTTTTTCACTTATTCGTTAAACGTTGTGATTTGCTCTGATTGATTAAGCAATGCATTTATTAATGCTGTTAGCTCTATTCGTTAGCCCAATAACCATGGTGTTCCCAGCCGGCTAGTCTTGCTGTGTAGGCATAACCCGGACCTACGTATTTCCTTTTGGGGTTCTCCACTCGTGTTGTCCTCTCCTGCATCCAATAAACATCGCTGTTGTTAGGCGTGGAGATAACTCGGTTTGGAATTGTTCCGTCTGGGTTCTCCGGAGGATTTTTTGTGCGTTCGTCTAGCCAGCGTTTTTTTTCACAGTGACCGTCAGCAAAGGAAAACATCGTGGAATCGTTGTGATAAATGCCCGGATAATCCTGCCAGAAGCGATGCATTTGCGGTTTATTGGGCCAACCGGCCATGTCCACCCGGTAGTTGCCCGCATTAATACTGTTGGGTCTCATATCAAGGAGAACGAAGCGTTGCGAGGGATCCTCGATTTCATCTGTTTTGCGATATACTTTCCAATCTTGATCGCCCCAAAATGCCCAACCGGACCATCCTCCCATAAAGATACTCATGCTGTAGCTGCGGTCAGCTCGGACTAGGTTGCCCTTGCCTTGTTGTTTGTTCAGGTGAATATCGGCTGGGCAACGAAACACATCGTCGGAGTTACCAACATATCGATAAATAACGCCTTTTGTGATGTAACTGTCTCTTGAATTAACGGGTGAGCCTCCTATTGCCCAAGCAAAGTTGATTGTCGGTTCGGCATGGTATGCGCTTGCATAACAAACTCTATCTTCATGGTCTGAGGCGAACATATTCCAAGCCACCATCAACTGCTTGTTGTTGTTCATGCAGGCGATACCGGTGGCGGTCTGTTTGGCCTTGGCGAGGGAGGGAAGCAGCAGTGCCGCAAGGATGGCAATAATCGCGATTACCACCAGCAACTCAATCAGTGTGAAGCCGCGACTTCCTCTGATTGAAAGCAAAATTTTCACGTCAAAAACATCGCACTTTCATCTGAACCGTCAAGCGAATAAAGAGGGTAATTCGTCTAATTGACAACGAACTCGAGAATGCGAGCTGCCGTTCTCTTGGTGCCCTTTTCAGAAGGCTTAACCAAGCGTAAAACAATAGAGTGCCGACTAGGTTTGAGATCGGTGGCAAACATCACCGTGCGAGGATAATGAAGCCCTCGGCTGTAGCGATGGTACAGATTCGTTGGCTTAAATTGCCTGCCATCGACACTGACTTCCAGCACTCCCGCGTCTGGTCCGGCCAGTACATATGCCCCGACTGCTTGGCCTTCAAATTCAAATGATAACTCGCCGCTTTTAGGCTCGCCGCAGAGCAGTTTCAAACCGGCGAATGTTTTCCGAAAAGCACCCGGGATGTTTTTCCAGTCCGGAACGTGCCATTCCCATCCGCCGTCCTGGTTGGCCAATCCGGGCGAAAAAAAACGGCCATTGAAAAAACTAGCCGAATCAATGGGCTTGGCCGGTAAAAAACGTGCAGACTTTGCTATGTTCGCAGGCAGTGTCTTGGCCCATTGGCTACTCAATAACTCATCTATCAAATCTGCTGCCAAAGCGTTGCCAATTGGCTTTGGGTGTGTGCCGCCGTATTCCTCCCAGGTCAGTTTTCCGGCCGCGATGCGGTCGGCTACCTCCCGCGCGAGATAAACCGACGACACATGGTAATGTCGGAGCACCTCCTCATGCGCTTCGATTGATTGGGGTGTTTTGCCGGACTGAATCTGCTGAAGCATCGAAGGATTCACGAAATGCGTTACAACAAGATCGCACATCGGCTGGCGGAGACGCATTTGTCGGACGATGCCTTCCATGCCGAGGAGGCAGCCACGTTTAGAATGTTGCGCATCCTGATCGTCGTTTACCGCGAACTCGATGAACAGTAGGTCGATTCGCCCTTTATTCAGCACATGGTCGCCAAGTCGGAACGCCCCCGTATGAGAATCTGTTGAGGCAATTCCTGCGTTGATGAACTCAAACTTTGTTTTGGGATACTGAACCCGAAGCCAATCGCTGACCATTGGTCGATAGCCGTTCATCTGAGTGATCGATCCACCGATGAATGCAATGCGTCCTGTTTTATTTTGTTCGAACTGGATTCGCGAGTTTTGCAGTCCGCCACGAAATATAACATTTCGGTTTGTCTCTGCTTCGGTCGCTTGGCCAAGCACAAACGAAAAAAACGTGACAAAAACATAAATGCAAGTAGGTCGAATCATGGTGTCGCCAAAGCTAGCCATCCGTTTGGCCTGTTGCAACGCACATTCACTTTGGAGCGACTTGAGCTTTCTGCTAAATTGGCTCTACGGAGTGGTTAGGCAGCCGCACATTATGGTTCTAGGCGTCGGCGGATTTGCGCAGGCAGTGATGCAGATTCTCAGTGACGATGGCGCGGAGGTATCATGCGGACTGACTCGGAATTATGCTCATGATGCCCCTGCTTTTGTTGGGCCGACCTACGACCTGGCCGATGTCGATTCTTTGGCGGAAATTATTGATCGTCAATCGGTTGACCTTGTAGTTCCGATGTCGATTGACTGGGCTAGGGAGCCATGGGCCAGGTCATTGCTTGCCAGTCGGGCGGCGGTGTTTTCACCGACAGGAGACGGGATGAGGATCGAGCGCGAGCGCGACTTTGCGAGGCAACTCTGCAAGCAGTTCAGTGTGCCGTTCCCGATGTCGCACGTTGCGCATAATCGGATCGATGCGCTTGAATTTCTTAAGGCCGAGTCGCGTGCATTTGTCATCAAGAATCCGCTCTGTTCGCCGATGAGTCCTCTGCATACGATTGTTTGCGAGTCACCAAGTGACACCCGAGCCTGGTTGGAGCGCATAGATTATGCTGAAGGAGTCTTCTTACAGGAATACCTCGGCCAACGTGAGGCCGGCCATATTGCGCTTGTGGCCAATGGCGAGGTGCATTCACTGGTCACTAATCAGGAGTACAAGCGTGCACACGCTGGCAATCTGGGTATTGTCTGTGGCGGCCCCATGGGTGGGCTGACTCAGGCTGATCCTGGAGACCGTTACGGCTTGGCTGCTGCGCTTCTGAATCCACTAAAACCGTGGTTCGCCGATACAGGTTATACCGGACCGATCCAGGCAACCGGCATGTTTCACAATGGTCGTTGGTACGCGATCGAATACAACATCCGTCTAGGTGTTACGGCGACACCGATGATCCTGCGCATGCTCAAGCAGCCTGTCGCCACGCTGTTGCGCTTGGCTAGAGGTAATCCACCAGAGTCTAAGTTTCGCATTGGGTATGAGTTTGGTGCGTCGATAACTCTGGCTGGTTATGGCTATCCGTATGTGCAACTTGAGGGCCCCCGCGTACCGGTCAAACTTAACAGTGAGCCTAGCTGCGATGTTTGGTGGAATGAGGTAACCCGGGACGTTGAAGGATGTCTTACGGCGACAGGTCACCGCATCGCGGATACAGTGGCATTCGGCTCCGATCTGGCGACGGCTGTTGCCGAGGCCAATGAAAATATCCAAAAAATTCGCTGTCTCGGCAGCTATCATCGACCCGATATCGGTCAAAGCCTTTGGCCGCCCGGCAATGAGTGATCCTACTGGGCAAAGGAGTAATCGACCTCTTCGTCCCGCTTGGTTGGAGGTGGATTTGAGCCAAATGGCGAAAAACTTCCAGCTAATCCGCGCTGATGCGTCAAGCAGCTTGGCCATTGGCTCAGTGGTGAAGGATGCCGGATATGGGCACGGTGCAGTTGAGGTCGCCCGAGTCGCGCTTGCCCACGGAGTGTACTGTCTTCTCGTTAGCAATTTGGATGAAGCTGCGGAACTGCGCGATGCCGGCCTCAAAGCGCCGATTCTACTGATGGGGGAGCGGATGGAGTCTGAATTGCCCACTTGTCTGGAACTAGGCCTCACGCTGGCTGTTGGCCATGTGCAGATAGCGGAGGCAGCGAGGCGCTTGGCGGTCTCTCTTGGGCAGCAGTTGAAGGTGCATGTGAAAATAGACACAGGCATGGGACGTTATGGTGCACATTGGGATGTCGCGCTTGAGTTGGTTAATACAGTTGCAGTACTGCCTGGCCTGCGGCTTGACGGGATGTTTAGTCATTTTTCGATGTCGGACGAGTTGGACAAGTCCTTTGCGCGGGAACAGATTCGTCGATTTCTCTGTGTCTGCGATACGGTTCAGCAGGCCGGGCTGACAGTTGGCTGTAGGCACCTGTGTAATTCGGGTGGTTTCCTTGATCTCCCGGAGGCTCACCTTGACATGGTGAGAATCGGGCTACTGCCGTTGGGCGTGTATCCGTCGCAGGTCTGCCGGCGAATCGATGGCATCGAGCCGGTTGGCACGCTTAAAACACGCCTGGCCGTGGTGCGTGATGTTCGACGGGGCGACAATGTTGGTTACGGGCTTCGTTATCAGGCACCGGTCGATATGCGTGTCGGGGTGCTGCCGATCGGCTACGGCGACGGCTATCCGCGCGTTCGAAACGAGGGCTTCGTCTTGTTAAACAGTAGGCGTGCACCGATTATCGGCGCGAACGCGATGGACTCAACGATGATTGACGTGACAGGTATCTCTGGGGCAACCGCATGGGATGAAGTTGTGCTTATGGGACGGCAGGGTGGTGACAAAATCACCGCCCATGATCTCGCCGATTGGAAGGGAACCGTCTCTTACGAGGTATTGACCGCTTTGCGCAGTCGTGTGCCGCGGGTCTACCATCAATGATGGGATGGTGAACTGAATGAATCACGAGGCGGACATTGCGGTTATAGGGGGCGGCTTTGGCGGGGCGTTGATGGCGATGGTGGCACGGCGGCTTGGTCGGTCGGTTGTGATGATCGAGCGCGGTCGTCATCCGCGCTTTGCGATTGGTGAGTCTTCCACTCCGTTGGCCAATCTGTTCTTTCAGCAGATTGTCGAGGAGTATCGATTGCCGCAGTTGTTATCGTTTCGTCGCTGGGGTGAATGGCAGCGGGACCACCCGGAAATCGGCTGCGGTATCAAGCGTGGTTTTTCCTTTTTTCACCACAGGCTCGGTCAGGTATTCAGCGACGACATGCAGCGTCGAAATCAACTGCTCGTCGCAGCCAGTCCGCGCAACGAAGTTGCTGATACGCACTGGTATCGCCCCGACTTTGATCACCACTTGGCCAATGAGGCGCAGCGGCTTGGCGTCGATTATTTTGACCAAACCGAGTTAGTTAGTTTCGACGAGGGGCCTGCCGGTGTGACGCTTGCCGGCCAGCGGAACAGCGAATTGGTGCGGTTTCGTGCCGGATTCGTGATCGATGCTACCGGGCCGCGCGGTTGGCTGCATCGGATGCTTGGCCTTACTCAAGGCAGTCTGCCGTTGATGCCGAAAACGAGCGGCCTGTTCGCGCATTTCAAAAATGTCGGTGCTTGGCCAAGCGCAGACGGTGTACCATACCCAGTGGAGGATGCGGCGGTGCACCATGTTTTTGACGGCGGTTGGGTGTGGGTGCTCAAATTCAATAATGGCATCACTAGTGCCGGTGTGGCGGTGACTCGTCAAAGAGCCGACGGAATGGGCTTGTCTGAAGGTCAACCTGGGTGGCAGCGGCTATTAGCAGAGCTGCCGTCGCTGGCGGAACAGTTCGCTGATGCCGAGCCGATTGGCCAGTTTGTGTTCGTGCCTGAGTTATCATTCTGTAGCAGGCAGATCACCGGCGCGCGTTGGGCAATGTTACCGTCGTCGTCGGGCTTTGTGGATCCGCTTTTGTCAACAGGGTTTCCACTCACTCTTCTCGGTATCCATCGATTGGCCAGTTGTCTTGGCGGGGGCATCGATATTGCAGAATATGAGAGGCAAACAATCAGCGAACTGGAGCAGGTGTCTCGACTCGTTGGCGCGCTGTACGCGAGCATGGGCGACTTTGAAGTGTTTACTGCGCTTACCCAGCTTTATTTCACTGCGGTGAGTTTTTCGGAGACGGCGCACCGCCTTAATAAGCCGGAGTTGAGCGGGGGATTTTTACTATGCGACCATCCTGTTTTCGGACCGGCAACAAGTGAGATTTGCGAGTCGGTTGTCAGCTTGGCCAATCGAAATGAGACCTTGATGAAGATTCACAACCTGATAGAGCCTTTTAATGTGGCCGGTTTGGCCGATCCAGCTAAGCGCAACTGGTATCCGGTTGTCATTGATGATTTGTTCGCGGCGGCTGCTAAGCTCGGCTCAAGCGAGGACACGATTCGTGAGATGCTTCTGCGGGAAAAGTTGATATAGTTCGCGTGGCGATGACGTGGTTGATGGTAGCAATAGGTGGCGCGTTAGGTAGTATGGGGAGGTTTGGGCTTGGCCATGCGCTAGCGAGGTTTGATACCTTTCCGTATGGGACGTTTCTGGCGAATGTACTTGGTTCGTTGGCCATTGGTTTCTGTGCAGGTTTACTCAATGCTGAGCAGCGTCATCGTCCTGCCGGGCTGTTCTTGATGACCGGGATCTGTGGTGGCTTCACAACATTCTCCACATTCAGCCTACAAACTATGGAATTGTTAGAGAAGCATGCTTGGATCAAAGCCGGCGGCAATATATTGCTGACAGTTGCCTTTTGTCTGTTTGGTACATGGCTTGGTTTTTTGTTCGGTCAAGCACTTCGTAAAGCCGTTTGAACTGGGGGTTTTCGTGAAGATTCGACAGTGAGGATAGTTTAGTTTACGGTGTCCTCGATTGAATGCCAAAGAGAACTGATATCAACACGGTTCTAATAGTCGGTGCCGGTCCGATTATCATCGGTCAGGCTTGTGAGTTTGACTACTCCGGAACTCAAGCTTGTAAAGCTCTCAGGGAGGAGGGCTATTGCGTTGTGCTCGTCAACTCCAACCCTGCTACAATCATGACCGATCCGGAGTTCGCCGACCGCACATATATTGAGCCGATAACACCCGAATGTGTTGAAAAAATCATTATCCGTGAACTTGATATAATCCAGCAAAACGGGACTGAGGGGAAACTAGTTCTGCTACCGACCCTTGGTGGACAGACGGCGCTTAACACCGCGATGTCGCTGCACCGAAGTGGGTTCCTAGAACGTTTCAACATCGAAATGATCGGTGCCAACGCCGATGCCATCGAACGAGGTGAGGATCGGCAGTTATTTAAGGATGCGATGATCCGTATCGGTCTCGACGTGCCGGCCAGTGGCGTGGCGCATACGATTGATGAGGCGCTTGAGATCGCCAACAAAATCGGCAAATTCCCACTCATTATCCGGCCCGCCTATACGCTTGGTGGAACTGGCGGTGGTATCGCGTACAACCGAGAAGAATACGAGGAGATGATTAAGCATGGCCTTGATCTTTCGCCCGTTACTGAGGTGCTTGTTGAAGAGTCGTTACTTGGTTGGAAGGAATTTGAGATGGAAGTGATGCGGGACCGCGCTGATAACTGTGTCATCATTTGTTCGATTGAGAACTTTGATCCGATGGGTGTGCATACCGGCGACTCAATCACCGTGGCTCCGACGCAGACGCTCACAGACAAGGAGTATCAGATCATGCGCAACGCCTCTTTCGCGGTCATCCGTGAAATTGGGGTCGAAACTGGAGGTTCGAATATCCAGTTTGCCGTCAACCCGGACAACGGGCGGTTGGTGATCATTGAGATGAACCCTCGCGTTTCGCGTTCCTCAGCACTAGCTTCGAAGGCAACCGGTTTTCCGATCGCCAAATTCGCGGCCAAGCTGGCGGTTGGTTATCTACTCGAGGAGATTCGCAATGACATCACACGCGAGACGCCGGCCTGTTTCGAGCCGACCATTGACTATGTCGTTGTGAAGATGCCTCGGTTTGCGTTCGAAAAATTTTCTGCCGCTGACCCGATGCTGAACACACAGATGAAATCGGTAGGTGAAGCCATGGCCATTGGTCGCACTTTTAAGGAGTCACTGCAAAAGGCTCTACGCTCACTTGAAGTCGGTCGTTCTGGTTTGGGCGGCGACGGCAAACCTTGGCGCATCGGGCAGGATGTATACGGTGATCGCGATATCCTGCCTCGTGATGTTATCGTGCAAAAACTCAGCGTTCCTAATGCCGAGAGAATTTTCTTCCTTCGCCATGCCCTGCGTGCGGGTTTTACAATCGATGAAATTTTTGGACTCACAAAAATCGACCGATGGTTCCTGACCCAAATCAAGGAAATCGTAGATTTTGAGGAGGAGTTGGCCCAATCTGCCTGAGCCCTTGGGTTTACAGAATTTTCATTAGCGCTTCGGCCATTTGGGAGGGGGTTTCGGCTACGCTTATCCCGGCGGATTCCATGGCGGTTATCTTGGCCTCGGCGGTGCCTTTGCCGCCGCTTATGATCGCGCCAGCATGGCCCATACGGCGACCCGGTGGGGCGGTTGTTCCTGCGATAAATCCTGCGACTGGTTTGTTGCAATTAGCCTTGATCCACTCGGCGGCTTCCTCTTCGGCAGAGCCGCCGATCTCGCCGATCATGATGATGCCACGTGTGTTTGGGTCATCATTAAAGAGCTTGATAATGTCAAGGTGCGTACTGCCGGGGACGGGGTCACCGCCGATTCCTACGCAGGTTGATTGGCCAAGGCCATTGGTTGTTAACTGCCACACCGCCTCATAGGTGAGGGTGCCGCTGCGGCTGACTACACCGATATCGCCGGCCTTATGAATGTAGCCAGGGGCGATACCGATGCGGCAGCCGCCATGTGAGTCTTCGCCGGTACCAGGGGTTACCACGCCGGGGCAATTTGGACCGATTAGCCGAGTTTCCGATCCCTTGATTGCAGCCTTGACTTCGATCATGTCGCGTACAGGGATACCTTCGGTGATGGCGACGACCAGTTCGAGTCCGGCATCAACTGATTCAAGGATGGCGTCGGCGGCAAATGGCGGCGGCACGAAAATCGCCGATGTAGTAGCACCGGTTTCTCGTGAGGCTTCATTGACGCTGTCGAAGATAGGAACGGTGCGTTCGAAATTTTGCCCGGATTTGCCTGGGGTTACACCAGCAACGACTTGGGTACCGTACTCGAGACTAAGTTTGGCGTGACGGCCGCCGAAGCTACCGGTGATGCCCTGAACGAGAACCTTGGTGTCCGATTTGACTAGAATGGCCATGTTATTGAGAAATTGGGATAGGTTTATACGGCGGCTTCGGCGACGACTTTTCGGGCGGCTTCGGCCATGCTGTCCGCACCGATGAGGGTGAGGCCCGAGTTGGAGAGGGTTTTTCGACCGGCGACGACGTTGTTTCCTTCGAGCCGCACGATGAGCGGCAGTTTTAGTTGTGTGGCTTGGGCAGCGGCGACGACGCCCTCAGCGATGGTGTTGCAATTCATGATGCCACCGAAAATATTGACGAGGATTGCCTTGACGTTGGGATCCTTGAGCACGATTTGAAACGCTGCCGTTACTTGCTCCGTTGATGCACTGCCGCCGACGTCTAGAAAGTTGGCAGGTTCGCCGCCGTAATGCTTGATGGCGTCCATTGTTGCCATAGCAAGACCGGCACCGTTGACGAGGCAGGCGACATTGCCATCGAGTTTAATGTAGTTTAGGTCAAACTTGCTGGCTTCGACCTCCAGTTCGGCTTCCTCGTTGAGGTCGCGCATCTCGGCGATGTCTTTGTGGCGGTGGAGCGCATTGCCATCAATGGAAATCTTGGCGTCGACGGCAGCGATTTTTTGCGTGCCATCCGGGCTCTCGACGATACAGAGCGGATTAATTTCAACCATTGTGGCATCGCATTCCCACCAAGTTCTGTATACACCGGAGATGAGTTTGGCGCCTGAGTGAATCAATTTGCCGCTCAAACCTAGTGCTTTAGCCAAGTTGCGGGCTTGAAACGGTTGGAGGCCAAGCAAGGGATCGACCTGCAATTTGACGATGGCGTCGGGGTTGGTCTCGGCGACCTCTTCAATGTCCACGCCGCCCTCGCGACTGGCCATGATGAGTGGCTGAGAGGTTTCACGGTCAAGTAGAACGGCTAGGTAAAACTCATCTAGGATCTTCTCTGCACTGGCCACGAGCAGCGTTTGAACCAGTCGGCCGGCCTCACCGGTCTGCTTCGTGACGATCGTATTGCCGAGCATTGCCTTGGCTTTTTCATGGACGCTGTCAGCCGACTTGCAGAGGTGCACCCCACCCTTGAAACCGTCCTTGAAGAGGCCTTTGCCTCGGCCTCCGGAGTGAATTTGGATTTTTAGAACGACCATGTCCTGGCCATCGGCGAACAGTTTTTCAGCGATGGAGCGCGCCTCGTCGGCTGTCGTACATGGTTGGCCGCCAGGGACTTCAACCCTATGGCGGGCGAGCAGTTGCTTTGCTTGGTATTCGTGAAGATTCATTTCTCCCGTTCGCCGAATTGGCAGGCGGAATGTTTACGGCCTTGAGAATGACGAATCAAGCGCATTGAATAATAGATGACATGTTTATTAAAAAGTTTGCAAAAAAGGAAAACTTTGCTATGATATTGCAGCTTTTTGTTAACTGTTGAAGCAACATTTTGACTTAACTTTCCTTTCAAGTTTTTTGTGCTTCTTGGTGCAAGTAGCTGATGAAAACAAATAATGAGTAATAAAAAAGTTTTAGCAAACGAAGAGTGGGATTTTTCTGCTTTGGAAAAGGCTCCGAGAACATTAATACACCGAGCCTTGCAAGGGAAGTTAGACCGTGAACTGGGTAGCGGCCGTGAGCCGTTTCTGAAAACTGCTGAGTGTCGCCGTG
>PBKH01000078.1 GCA_002721375.1 Verrucomicrobiales bacterium | reverse complement strand
CCCCAAACATTCACGTAATCCCCTTCGAAAAATAATTCAGGCTCACCAATTGACATTGCCTCATTCAATTTAACAGGCACTTTCATCCATTGTGAACCGTTCCGATAATAAACACTTGCACCATCGGGAAGCCACCTCGGCTCCTCGCCTCCACCAGACGAAATCCGCATTTCATTATCCATCTCGGGAAATCGATTCAAATAAATCGCGAAGCTGCCTTCCATATCCTTCTCTGAAGTATAAGCCACCCACTTTTCATCCTCGGAAAATACCGCCCCCCATTCATTATAATTATTATCTGTGAGCTGTGTTTTTTTACGCCCCCTTACATCAACCATAAACAACCCCCAATTTCCACCAGTCCGAGGCTGGCCAAAGCAGAGCAACCGCTGCCCATCTTTTGAGACATCTGAAATATTTATCATACGAAATTGGTTACCTTCTAACTCTATTTTTTTCTCCTTCCTTTTTGTGAAATCAAACTCATACAATTGAAAGATCGCTAAATTAGCCCTATTCGAAGTGTAATAGATTTTACTGCCATCGGGACTCCAAATCGGAGTGTAATTATGTTCTGAATTCGTAAAAGAACTTAATCTGGATCTTTTTAAATCCAAGATTTGAATGTCATACAATTGATTATTCACGACCTCCACTGCAACACGACCTCCATCCGGAGAAATTGAGAATTGGCCAAAAATCTCCTTTCTGTCAAAGATCGGATTAACTTGATTTGAAGCGGGGTTCAAAGCGACAAGTTGATGTTCCAAACTACTCGCTCCTCTTAAGAACATCATTATATTATTCTTTGACAACATATACTGAGAAGTGTGAATTCCGTATCTTATTGTTGCACCCGTTAATGTTTTCGCCTGCCCAGCCAACTTCATATTATCAAAATTTATTTTCCTAATTCGAATCTGCCCATCTTCGATCGTTGCGATATTTTTTTTATAAACTGAAGGCGTTTGCCCCCCTCCCAATCGAGTAATTTCTCCACTACTTAACTCTATGAAGTAATTGGATAACGGCCCTCTACTGAGATTAGGACCAGGAGATCTGAATAACACTCCTGATTTTGATGAAGTTGAAACAAAATCAGAGATTTCAATCAGAGTGGTGATTTTATCAGTAACCTCAATTGCTACACCTCCATTCTCGTTGACTTTATAAAAAAACGATCCTTCAGAGTCCCCATAATAAATCATACCATCATCCCCCCAAACTGCTCCAACGTAGGAATTTTTCGCATCACAGATAATCTTCAATAGACCACTAGATATTTCAATCTTCTTGAGCTTGTTTTCCGTCACGAAACCTACCCATTTCCCATCCGGGCTAAAAAAAGGTAAAAATGCTCCATTCGAATCCTTTAATAATTTAAACGAATTTTCACTAATGCTACGGAAGCATAAGTGCCGCTCACCTTCAAATTCACACACGTAAACCAATTTTTTACCGTTTGAAGAAATAGCCAACATTCTCCATGGAGCCCCAAACGGCATATCAGTTGGCTTGGCCATGGGATATTCCTCCGGTATTGAAATCGATAGATGAACGCGCCCCACCTCAGAATTCGTCGACTGAATGGGTTTGCTTGACGGGCTTTTCACAAACAACAACGCCGCGACACAGGCGGCCAAGGCCCATGCGATCGGCTTGGCCAAGTTTTTGGGTTGGGACCCAGTAACGTGTTTCGCGCTTGGTCGTTCGTGGCGTTTAACAGTGGTGGATTGCGGAACGGTGGCTTCGCCGTCGCGACTGATGCCGCGCTTGGCCAATCCGTTGGCTAAGTCTTCCAACACCTGCTGCTCGTTCTCGCCGTATAATTCCAAGTGCTGGATACCTGCCAATTGGTATTGCAGCTTAGCCGGAACATCCGCCGGTTCAAGATAGACCGGCAGCAGCGCCTTCTTTTGTTCCGATGCTAGCATCACCTCCTTAACCACGTTGTGAGAGTCGGTCGAGTTTTGTGATAGCATTACGACCATCACGCGGCAGTCAGCGATCGCCTGCACGATCTGTTCCGACCACAGGTCGGCTGCATGAATGTTCCCCTCGTCCACCCACACTGAAATACCGTTGCCACGCAACGACTCCACCACCGGCATCACACGATCCCGATCCAGACTTGAGTAACTGATGAAAACTTCCGCTCCCATATCTTGAACTTCGTAAAATTATAAAAGGCAGGGACGAAATGTCAGCCTGTTTTTATAGGAACAAACGTCTTTACATCGATAGATTTCCGTAGGGTTTCCTCTTCCCGGCGGAGGCCGCGATCAAGGACGAATGGGCCGAACGGGATAATAGCAGCGATGAAGACTATAGTAGACCAACCAAAAGACCGTTTTTGCATTAATGATACACGAACTAACCCGACGCAATACAAAGTAAAAAGAATGCCATGAATCATCCCAACAATACTCACAGCCATGGGCATTCCGGCAGCATATTTTAGCGGCATCGCCACAAACAAAAGTAGCAAAGTCGATGTGCCTTCTACCAAGCCGATATGGCGTAACTGTTGAATCGCTTTTACTTCTCGCATTTCAGTGGATGTATATTTTCTCCCGGTTTCACCAAACATCCAGGTGGGGATAGTTTTGCCAACTACACTGTTAGAATCAAGTGATTGGACAACATATTGAGTCTTTCAATAAGCCAAACACTCATAAACGGCCGCAGGCAGGCGGCATGGCCATTCCTCTTTGACTCAGCCTCAATCGCCGCACACAATACGAGGACACACTGAATTCAACGCAAACTATCGTGAATCACCCTAGCACAAACTCGACACTGATTCGTCGACTTGCCCTCCCCTGCCTCCTTTTTCTCCTCGGAAGTTTCAACCCATTAGCGGAACGCCTCAATATTGTCTTTATCCTCATAGACGATCTGGGATGGACAGACCTGGGTTGTTACGGAAGCCGTTATTACGAAACCCCGAACGTTGATCGATTGGCGAAACAAGGCATGCGATTCACTAATGCGTATGCCGCGAGTTGCGTCTGTTCGCCAACGCGTGCCAGCATTCTGACTGGAAAATATCCCGGTCGCCTGCACATCACGCACGCAATTCCAATCCAAGGTGCAGCTCGAATTAAAGAACCGCTTCCGATGATTGAGGCAACCTATAGAAAGAATCTTGCTTTGGAAGAAATCACGATCGCTGAGTCTCTCAGGGAGGCCGGCTATGCAACCGCTTTCATGGGCAAATGGCATGTCTGTTGGGAGAATAAATTCTATCCCGAACACCAAGGATTCGACCTCAATATTGGCGGAAACAACATGGGTAATCCCGGAAACTACTTTCACCCATACGACGGCCAATGGCGGATGACGCCCCGGCATCCGATAACGCGATGGAACACACTCCCAGACGGAAAGCCAGGAGAATACCTCACCGATCGACTCACCAATGAGGCTGTGGCTTTCATCGAAAAAAACAAGTCACGCCCCTTTTTCCTATACCTATCGCACTACGCGGTTCACACGCCCCTGCAGGCAAAGAAGGAACTCATCGCCAAGTACAAGGGCAAACCCCAAACGGAACATCACGGCAACGCGACTTATGCCGCAATGATCGAAAGTGTGGATCAATCCGTGGGACAGGTGTTGAAAAAACTGGATAAATTGGAGCTTACGGAACGGACGGTCATCATTTTCACTTCCGATAATGGCGGCCACGGCCGGATCACTTCGCATCTTCCCCTGAGAGGAAATAAGGGCAGTTTTTATGAAGGAGGGATACGCGTACCGCTGATTTTCAAGTGGCCAGGCAAAGTTAAACCGGGTACCGAATGCCGAGTGCCGGTCATCAGCCCAGATTTCTATCCAACTCTGTTGGCCGTGACGGGATTGAAGGAACGCCCACAACAACACGTCGACGGGGTGTCCCTTGTCTCTATGCTGAAACAGGAAGCCAAAATTAAGCCCCGTTCCATCTACTGGCATTACCCCAATTACATTGGGGCAAACCATCCCGGGGGAGCGAGGCCATGCAGCGTAATCCGCAAAGGGAACTGGAAACTTATAGAATCACTAGAGGAAAATCGAGCTGAGTTGTACAATCTAAAAGATGACCTTGGAGAAAAGGAAAATTTAGCCATGCGGATGCCAAAAAAAACACGCCAGCTTCGCCTCTTGCTTGAACAGTGGCGAAACGAGGCTCAGGTCCAGATGCCTAAACACAACCCAGACTTTGATGGCAAATAAACACTCAACCGACTGATGACGTCATACATGTTCATAAATCATCTATGAACGCAGCTTCATATAGCTCCTTTTTAAAAATCGGAATCTGGGGCGTGTTCTGTCTGTTGCTCATTGGAAATCGGGCCGCTGCCATGAAACGGCCGAATGTACTCTTCATTTCGGTGGACGACATGAATGACTGGACAAGCCTTCACGAGGGCTATCCCGGGCAGGTACATACTCCAAACCTCGATCGGCTAGCGAAAATTGGGATGACATTCGTCAACGCCCATACAGCGTCGCCAGTATGTTGCCCGAGTCGAACAGCAATCATGCTGGGAAAACGCCCATCGACAACCGGCATCTACAACAACGGTCAATGGTGTCGACCCCATCTGCCTGATGCCGTTACCTTGCCGATGTTGTTTAGGCGACACGGTTACAAAGCGATAGGAGCGGGCAAGGTTTTCCACCATACGGCGGGATTCAATCCGCCGGACCAGTGGGATGACTTTCAACGTCTCGTTTTTACAGATGATCCATGGTTTCGAGGTAAAACGTTGAACTACCCGTGGTCAAACCCCACGAAATATCCTGCAGGTTATCCATTCAGCGGGTTGCCGGGAATCCCTCACGAGGGAGACTGGGGGGTCATTCCAGATCTGGAAGAAAATGCTTATGACGATTCCAAGACAGTCGACTACGTCATTAACGCACTTAGAAAAACACACTATAAACCNTTTTTTATNGCTTGCGGCATTTTCCGCCCCCACCTCCCTTGGTATGCACCAAAAAAGTATTTTGATATGTATCCATTGGCCGATATCAAGCGACCGGTCATTCCAAAGNATGATCTTAATGATATCCCTGCACAAGGCAAACAACTCTCTGAATCTCGTAGGGCTGANTTTTTGAATATCAAGAGGCATGGCAAGTGGGCGGAGGCAATTCGCGCTTANCTTGCNAGTATCACCTTTGCCGATGCTCAACTGGGGCGCGTGCTTGACGCATTAGAGAAAGGACCAAACCGCGAAAAAACCNTCGTTATNTTTTGGTCGGATCACGGATGGCACCTAGGCGAGAAAAACCACTGGCACAAAAGCACTCTTTGGGAAGAGGCGACACGTATCCCATTCATCGTCTCTGTTCCGGGTATGACCGAGAAAGGAACTCGCTGTACGCGTCCTGTCGACACCCTTTGTATATATCCAACTCTGGCCGAGATTTGTAGTCTCGATTTAACAAGTAAGCTCGACGGGACCAGCATAGTTCCACTGCTTAAAAACCCAGCAGCGAAGTGGTCTATTCCAGCTGTGACTGAATTTCGTCGTGGCCAATGCGCGGTTCGCTCAAGTCGATACCGCTATATTAAATACAGTGACGGAACCGAGGAATTATATGATCATAGTAATGATCCAAACGAATGGAGAAACTTGGCCGGCAAAAAGGAACATATCGCAACAGTGCGCGAACTAACCCGCTGGATTCCAAAAAGATTTGCACCAGATGCACCCTCCAAAAATGCTTACCATTTTGATCCCGTCAGCTACAGCTGGACAGACAAAAAGAGCGGCACTTTAATACTCGGCAACAAAAGATGAACTCCCTCAGGATCAACTTTCTACTTTTCACGTTTCATGTATCCGTCTCAACGATATTTGGCGACACGCCCAATATTCTCTTCATTGTTTCGGAGGACAACGGGCCGGAGATGCGTTGCTACGGAACCCCAATCGACACACCTCACCTCGACCGACTCGCGCAACAGGGTACATTGTTTCGAAACGCATACGTGCCTCAGGCCGGATGTTCCCAGTCACGCGCAGCGTTTTTGACCGGCCTTTACCCGCATCAAAATGGTCAAATAGGCTTGGCAACATGGAAGTACTCTATGTATTCAGCAAAGTTCGACAATGTCGTCAAAACCCTGAAACAAGTAGGATATCGGACTGGTCTGCTTGGCAAACTACACATCAATCCAAAGGATGCCTTCCCCTTTGATTTCAAGGCCGTTTCCAAATCAAATTTCAGTCGCAGCAACATGGTCGAATACACCCGACAAGCGAAACGCTTTATCGGGGCAAGTGAACGGCCCTTTTATCTGCAGGTGAATTATCCCGATGCCCACCGGCCATTCCTGAATGCGGTTGATAACCTCCCGGAAAAACCATTGACCGGAAAAGACGTAGTCTCCCTGCCTTATATGGGGATTGATCACCCCGAATTACGTCAGCAAACAGCGGACTACTATAACTGCATGATTCGACTTGATACGCATATCGGCAGCCTGCTGAAAGCTTTGAAAGACTCTGGCAAAACGGATAACACTGTGGTTGTCTACATCGGTGATCACGGCGCGGATTTACTGAGAGGCAAACGTACTTCCTACGAAGGTGGAGTGAGGATTCCAATGATTATTCGCTGGCCCGGGGCAAAAAACGGTCAGGATCGAGAGGAGCTAGTCAGCACACTAGATCTATACCCGACCTTTTGTGAAATCGCGAACATGCCAGTTCCCAAGGCGTTGGCTGGCCGATCTCTGAGATCCATTTTACATGGTGGATTTCCAGAATGGCGCAAGTACCTGTTCACGGAATATCACGTCCACTCAAACCACAATCCTTGGCCACAACGGAGTGTGCGCGATAAGCGATTCAAATTAATTTATAACCCTCTCGCTGGCGAGGTGAACCCCGGATACGCCTTCACCTTTGGTAAAAAGTTCTTCAAGACCCCTGAAGCAGAATTGCTGGCCTCCACATCCGAAACTGTTCGAGCCGCCTACCGATTGATGAAAAGACCTCCATTGTATGAACTCTACGATCTTCAGGAGGATCCCTACGAATTCAATAACCTTGCCGATGAACCTTCGCTTGCCAAGACACAGGGCAGGCTGATTGCAGAATTGAAACGCTGGCAGAAAGAGTCTGGGGATGCAATGAAGCAACGGAGCGTAGCTCGTCAGCTTTTTAGGATGATCCAAAGTGCCGGTACGGAAAAAAGAGATGCACTTGATTACAAGCCGTTCATGCAACTCCCATGATCTACCGCCTTCTCATCCTCCTATTGCTTCCAATAACCGGCCTAGCCTCGGACCGGCCTAATGTACTGTTTATCGTGATCGATGACCTACGCGCCAGCGTTGGGATCCTTGGAGATAAATTGGCAAAAACACCACATATCGATGCATTGGGTCAGCGTGGAATCGTGTTTGCCAACGCACATTGCCAAATTGCCATTTGCAACCCATCCAGAGCATCAGTAATGACAGGAATGCGCCCCGACACCCTCCGTGTGTGGGGGTTGAATAAACATTTTCGTGAAGAGAAACCAAACGTGGTGACACTACCTCAAATGTTTAAGCAGAATGGTTACCACACGCACTCCATCGGCAAAATTTATCATGGTTCCGGGAAGCCATCCAAGGATCCTCTCTCGTGGTCTGAAAAGCCAGAGTTGGATTTCATCAAAAAAAAGGATCATTACAGACTCCTGAAGAACCGAACGGGAAGAAAAGCATCCGGGGCTGAATTGGCCGAATGCCATGATAACGATTACATCGATGGCAATGTCGCAAACGCCGCGATCCATAAATTGCGCAAGTTCCAGCAACAGAACCAACCTTTTTTTCTAGCGGTTGGATTTAGAAAGCCACATATGCCTTTTTCTGCTCCAGCAAAATATTGGGCCATGCATGATCGGGACAAGCTTACTAAACCCCAAAACCCGGCAACGCCAATAGGAGCGCCATCAATAGCAGGACATGACTGGAGAGAGGCAAGGGGATATACGGATATCCCAAATAATGGGCCCCTGTCAGATAATAAGATTGCCGAATTACGTCATGGTTATTATGCCGCATCCAGCTACACAGACGCCCAAGTGGGCCGAGTCCTGGATGAGTTGAAGCGGCTAGGACTCGAACAAACGACCGTAATAAGCCTCTATAGTGACCATGGTTTCCATCTGGGGGAACAAAATCTTTGGGGGAAGCTTACAAATTATGATATTAGCACACGCGTGCCGCTGTTATTTATAGCCCCGTCAAGAAACACAAAAGGCCGTGTTGTTCAGCAAGCCGTGGAACTCCTAGATCTTTATCCGACACTAGCTGATCTTTGCTCACTCAAAAAGCCAGCCGTACTGGAGGGAAAAAGCCTGTTACCACATTTCGCCGACAATCAGGTTGAAACAACTCATTTCGCAATCTCACAGTTCCCGCGGCCAGTGTCGTATGACTTCAGACGGAGCAANCCGAAAAACATGGGNTACAGTGTNCGCACTGACCGCTATCGCTANACCCAGTGGATTGAATTCGAGAGCGGTGCCATACTNACAGAGGAATTCTATGATTATACCCAAGACAATTTCGAAAAAGCGAANATGATCAATGTTCCAACTTATGCCAAGATCATCAAGGGATTGAGGGGCAAACTCGAAGACCTAATTCGGAACTAGCTTCAGGAGAAGCCTTATTTTCTAATAGGCTGACTGCTTTAATTCCCCAGCGGCGGCTANTTTTTAATGTATCGTTGATCCTCTCTTTGCCACAACCGCCTCTGGAAGAAACATCGAGGTCCACTCGATAGCAGTTAAGTGATCGTGCCGACTGCCACCCTCCAGCGCGAAGCGGCCGTCCGGCTCACGCATTAGGCGAGCACCACCAAAGCGAGCCACCACACGCCGCGTTTGCAGAATGATCCGGGGACGATTTCGGAAGCCTGACTTCACGTAGCGGACCCCCTTTCCGGTTTAGTAACAGTCTCCATTGTCCATTCCCGAACCCGAGCGAACCACCAGTCGGCCACGTGCTGAGGTGCCTTCAGTCGGCGCGAATAGTGTCCACCCGCCTGACCGCCCCTTGCAATCCCAAGCGGCAGCTCCATCTGCCCCCAGGATAATGCTTTTTCTCTCTGCGTCGTATTCATGTTAGTAAAGGGTTACCGCCACTGATGGGCGCAACGGGGAACATCTTGAAGCAACATATAGGACATTTGTTGTCCCATTAAAAACTTTTTCTTATTTCTTGGAAGTCAGTAAATTCGGCTGCTAAGTTGGAAGTTTATATTAGTTGCTGCTGGTCGCCTTTAGAGAGCGACGATAGGCCAAGTTTGTTGAAACTCAACTCAGTTGCAACTCGACCCTGCGCAGTACGATTGAGGTAGCCCTCAAGTATTAGGTACGGTTCGTAAACTTCCTCTAGCGTGTCTGGCTCCTCGCCGACCGCGACAGCAAGCGACGATAGGCCAACCGGCCCACCACTAAATTTAACAATAATAGCCTCAAGAATGCGCTTATCCATCTCATCAAGACCGTCCTTGTCGATCTCAAGCATAGCCAGCGCCCGATCGGCTATGGCGCCATTGATACGGCCATCACCTTTGACCTGCGCGTAGTCACGCACGCGGCGCAGTAGATTGTTGGCGATGCGCGGCGTCCCTCGACTGCGGCGCGAGACCTCAGCAGCACCTTCAGGATCAATCTCAACATTGAGCAGTTCAGCCGAACGCCGAACAATCGCCTGCAAATCGTCGGCCACATAGTAGTCAAGCCGCTCGCGAACAGGAAACCGGGTCAGCAATGGCGCCGTCAACAGACCGCTCCGGGTAGTGGCCCCGATAAGCGTGAACCTTGGCAGGTTCAACCGCACACTNCGGGCATTGGGTCCTTGGTCGATGATGATATCCAGCGTAAAATCCTCCATCGCTGGATACAGATACTCCTCGATGTTTTTCTGCAGTCTGTGAATCTCATCGATAAAAAGCATATCGCCCTGGCTAAGATTCGTCAGCAGACCCGCAAGATCAGCGGCCTTCTCAATGGTCGGACCGCTAGTAATCTTCATCTCGACACCCATCTCACGTGCAAGAATACCGGCAAGCGTAGTCTTGCCAAGCCCAGGAGGACCACTGAGCAGGATATGGTCAAGCGCCTCGCCGCGCTGCCTCGCCGCCTCAACCGCTATACCCAGCCGCTCCTTAACCTTTGTTTGGCCGGTAAAATCGGAGAAAGCCTCCGGCCGCAACGTCCCCTCAAGGACTGCGTCCGGCTCCGTCAGAACATCGGTCATCCTCCGTTCGGCCATGCTGTAAAGAGACTGTGTCCATACCGCCTATAATCTCAAGGCAAATTAATGGTGAAGAAAAAAACGGAGTTCAAACTTGCCATCGCGAAGGGTTCTAGGCTTAATAAGCCCTATATGAATAATGTATTCGTGAACGCTATCCTCGCCACTACCGGAATGGCGGCAGTGATCAGCCTCGGCATTCTGAACATGGTAGCCACCCCTCCACATGGGTTCCTGCTAGGCCTACTTGGCTTCGTGTTTAGCATAATGCTGATAGTCTTACTTTCGTTTCTCTATGAAAAAAAACCTGCTGCTGGCTGGGCTGTGCTTATAGCGGGAACAATCATACTATATTGTATAGGCGGTCCACACCTATTTAACTTCAGCCTGCTTGGCTTCTGCTGGGCGTTCTCCAAGATTGGTTGTCTCTCGATAGATGAACACTAAGAAACGGGAAATCAGTTTGCCGAAGTTCCTGTAACCTCTTGGCTTTTTTATTGGTCAAGCCAAACTTTGAATATCTGCTGAATTTAAAGTCAAACGCTCCACTAAGGCTTGTATCGGATTCGGCCTTACGACAGAGCAGTTTTCAGTTTTTTGCCTGAGGAATCACTTTTTGCCGCGCTGCATCAGCTTGGTGATAGCGCTTACCTTTTCAGCAGCACCCGGTTCCCCCTGATCGGCAGCCTTTTTGGCCCAGTCCAGTGCCTGAAGCAAGTTACGGCGCAATCCGCCTAGCCCCTCGAAATAATAGGCGGAGAGGTTCATCTGCGCCTCCGCATGACCTGCCTCAGCAGCACGGGCATAGCATTCGAGGGCCTTAGCCCGGTCACGACGGGTGCCCAGCCCCTCGTCGTATAGATAGCCCATGTTGTTAAGCGCTGATAGATTTCCGAGAGAGTCGGCTTTGCGATACCATTTCAAGGCTTGCTTGTAGTCCTGCTCAAAGTCGATCGATCCCGCGGCATAGAGGTTGCCAAGATAATGGGCCGCCTCGTCGTGATCATTGTTTGCAGCTTTTTCATACCACTTTGCCGCTTCAACATTGTAAGCACGATTGAACTTAGAGAAGCCTCCTATACCACGTTTTGCCCGGTATGGAATACCCGTTCCTGTGCTGTAGAGCATTCCAAGATGAAACTGGGCAGCGGCGTGCCCGGCCTCAGCAGCCAACTTATACAACCGAAAGGCACGCGTATAATCCTGCCGGAGCGACTCTGCACCGAGATGGAATGCACGGCCCATTTCATAGGCCGCCTGCATGTCACCTTTCATGGCTGAAGCGGCGAGCAATGCCAGCTCCCGATATACCTCATCTGAGTCTTCGCTGGTTTCCAAACTAGGAAGGAACAAGTCGGCCGAAGTACGCGCCCGTTTTGCCAAGGTGGCAAAACGTTCCTCCTCCTTGTCCAGTATCCGAAATGCCTCAGCATCAGACTGGTCGGAAGCAAGGTAAAGCCACTTGAGTGTTTCCATACGAGCTGCCGGATCAAGTCCGGGCCGTTTTAGGATTCGCTTGGCCAATGCAACCTGCGCCTTGGCATTTCCCTTGGCTGCTGCCTGGCCGTACCAAAAGGCAGCTCGCTCACTATTTTTGTTACGCTTAAACTCCATTTCAGCCACCGGTGATAAGCCGTCAGGAATGATGGCGTCCGGATCAAACAGCGAACCTAGATTGTACTGAGCAACCGTCAAACCGGGAACATTTTGCCGCAGTTGTGCCACGGCCTTTTCGCCCTTGAGCCGAATGATGCCATCCGGATCGCCTGCCTTTAAGTAAAGGCCTAAAGCCTGTCGATAGAGACTAGGAACGTTCCTGCCAACAGGATCGGTATGAAGCATTCCCTGTTCATACAGGAACCCTAAGTTTGAGAAAGCTTCCGCATAGCCTTGAGCGGCCGACCGACGAAACCAGTAGGCGGCTCGCTCGTACTGCTTCGGTTCAAACCTTTTCGTGTCGGAACGGCGATCCTCTCTCCGGTATAGATTTCCTTTCGAATAAAGTACTCCAAGGCTATTCTGCGCCCCGGCATGCCCTTTCGCGTAATCGGCATGTTTCGGTCGAGACTCGGCGGCACGAAAAAACCAGTCCGAGGCAAGCCGAAAGTTCTGCTTCACATCGCCCCCGACATCACGAGGATTCTTTTTGCCCCGGGCATAAATAATACCTAAGTCGTATTGCGCCGCCACATTGTCACCCGTGAAAAAATTTCCATCGACCGGCTTAACAGGAGAACCATTCGCTGCATCGGTCGCATCGACAAGCCTGACTGGTCGCCCACCTGAAAGGAGATACACTGGTAGGCGAGTTTTTTCAGGCAGCAAGACAATCTGCAGCGCCCTATCAGCATGAGGCAAGCGCTCCGGCTTGAGTAACGGTACCGGCGCATTGTGTAGTTGAAACTCGGACACACCACCCTCTCTCCCGTCTGTGTCGAAAAACCAGATGAAATGGACTGGGGTATTTCGCGGCGCCCCCCCAAATACAGCCAAGTCAAGNAGGAGATCATCGCCTTCGCTTCGCACGTCAGCCACAGTGATGTCTGCCAGCTTGGCAGAGTCAAACTGCCGGTCGAAAACAAANTTTCGTACTGGTATCTCATCCCACTCTATACGTCGGGAGTAACCCCAATCGATTTCCGNCACNTCATCCGTGGATATAATAGAAGCAGCGCTNAAACGAAATGGACTNTCCTNCTGAACCCCNACATCGGACGCCCGGATACGAATACTCACCCAATCTCCGGCGGCCTTTTTTAACTCCACAACCGCCAGCCGATAGTCCTGTAGTACGCCGCTTCCTCGAGCGTAGGTTTTTCCAAGATTAGCCATCCCCATAGCGCTCCCTGCACGAGCTGCACGACGGTACCACTGGAGGGCAAGAGCTTGACTTGCCNGCACTCCCCAACCCTGCTCGTGCAGGAGTCCAAGCGTGTTCATCGCCATTGGATGATTGCCCACTCGGGCGGCGGTTTTATAAAGAGAGATGGCCTTTGAAAAGTCGACNGGCAACGACCCTTCGCCAGAACGGTACATNTCTGCCAAGCGAAAGGCGGCGTTCGCGTCGCCAGCATCAATCGCTTGGCCAAGCCGACCGGCCATTATCTCTGCACTGGAGAGNTCACTGGACTGCGCTAAAGATTTCCCTTCGCATAGAAAGAATCCCGCGATCCCAAGCCAAGCGCAAACTATCGCTTTGCCAAGTGTTGCCATGCAGTCAGAATATTCTCACACACCAAATTGGCTCAAGTGAAATCANAGCTTAAGTTAGCGACAAAAAAGGCCCGTCAATCGACGGGCTTATAATTCGAAATGTCTACTGAGACTACTTATCAGCTTTAGTTTCGCCAACGTCCCCAGACTCACCCTCAACTGCCTTGACANCGCTAGTAATNTCCCNGTCTNGCTCAGCAGGTGAATCATTCGATGCCTCAGTCGCCGGTTCACTCGTAGCTTGGCTTTGCTCGGTATCAGATTGGGCCCCATCCTTTGAATCCTCCTGTTCAGCGGTTTTCTCCTGAGCCAGGGTCGGCTTTGTCTGTGATTCAAGCGACTCGTCCACCCATTTTAGGATGGCCAACTGAGCTGCGTCGCCTTTGCGGGTACCGGCCAGTTTAACGATACGCGTATAACCACCGNGGCGGCTCTGAAACGACGGAGCAATCTCATCAAAAAGGATTCGNACCACGTCATGGTCGCGACTCCATTGTTCACGAAGCTGCTTACCAGAAACGCCCTTTNTCCGCGGGAAAAACCTGCGCTGAGGAGCACGCAAACGTGAAGCAGCTAGGCGGCGGTGATGAAGAGTACCCCGCTTGCCAAGAGTCACCATCTTCTCGGCAACAACACGCGCAGCCTTAGCCTTAGCCAAAGTAGTGACAATTTCTTTTTTTTCGATAAGGCTGCACACCATATTGGCTAACATCGCATTGCGGTGCTCTCCGGTGCGGCCCAGTTTGGCAGTTTTGATTCTGTGGCGCATGGCTTATCAGTTGGGAGATTACTACTCGCCCTCGAATGGAGCATCCTCAAATGCATCCGGTGGAGCAGCCGTCGGAGGAGTATCGAGCAGCGTAACGTCAATTTTCTCCCCCAGTGATAGCTCGTACTCCTTAAGTTTATCCTTAATCTCGGTGAGAGACTTCTTCCCAAAGTTACGGTACTTCAGCATTTCCGACTCGGACTTCATAGCGAGATGACCGAGAGTTGTGATGTTAGCATTGTTGAGGCAGTTGGCCGCTCGAACACTCAACTCGATCTCGTTTACGCTCGTGTTAAGAAGCTTGCGCAGTGCCTCACGGTCCTCGTCCTTAACCTTGGAATCCTTCTCAAACTCGAAGGTCTCATCATTGATGTCGGTAAATACATCGAGATGGTGTGCTAGAATCTCTGAACCCTGCTTTAACGCCTCATCCGTCGTCATGCGACCATCGGTGCAGATCTCCAGCACCAATTTGTCGTAGTCAGTACGCTGCCCAACGCGGGCAGCCTCCACCTCGTAACGCACGCGAATAACCGGCGAAAAAATGGAGTCAATTGGAATCACACCAATAACCTGGTCTGGCTTCTTATTAGCGTCACCAGGTAAGAAGCCGCGGCCCACCTGCACCACCATCACCATATCGACCTTTTGCTTCTTGTCAGTGGTGCAGATGATCTGTTTTTTGTTGACGACCTTAAGCCCCGGAGGCAATTCCAAATCACCCGCAGTGATCGGTCCATCAGCAGTTACACTTAAACGCACTTCCTGTGTTTCCCTACTGGTATGACGGAACTTAATTTTCTTCAGATTCAGGACGATGTCGGTGACATCCTCGACAATCCCTGAAACTGTGGTAAACTCGTGGTCCGCTCCCTCTATTTTCACCGAAGTGATTGCCGCTCCCTCAAGTGAAGAAAGCAGTACCCGCCGAAGGCAGTTACCGATTGTATGACCGTAGCCGGTCTCAAATGGCTCGGCCTCGTATGTAGCTGAGTTATCGGTCGAATTGTCCGATTTCTTCAGCTTACTTGGTTTCTCGAAATGACCCAGTCTTATTGGCATATGTATTTATTTTTTAAGCAATTTTAACCTGACCCTCCAAATATTTATTCCCGTTGATGAAGGATCCATATAATTGCTGTTCCAGCCTCACAGGCTCCTGAGAGGCCAAAAGGTTAACGGGAATAAAATTCTACAATTGTCTGTTCATCAGCGATTGGCTGTATTTCATCGCGCGTAGGTAAACGAAGCACTGTTCCCTTGAACGCATCCTTTTCCAACCGTAGCCACTCTGGCACCAACCGGCTAGTTGAGTACTCCAAATTGCGCGTAGCCAACTGGCGAGAACCGCTAGAGTCCTTCACTTCGACTAAATCATTGACCTTGGCCGTGTAGGAGGGAATTGTCATCTTGCGACTATTCACTACCACATGACCATGAGACACCATCTGGCGTGCTTGAGCGCGGGTGGCACCGAAGCCCAACCGATAGATGATGTTATCTAATCGGCTTTCAAGAATTTGAAGCATGATCTCGCCAGTAACTCCCCTATGACGTTGCGCCTTCTCAAATACAGAACGAAACTGTTTCTCCATCAATCCGTAGTGGAAACGAAGTTTTTGTTTCTCCATGAGTGCCAGCGCGTAGTCGGTGTACTTGCGCCGCGCACGGGGCCCGTGCGTCCCCGGCGGATAGCTTTTGCGCTCGAGGTATTTTGACGGCCCAAAAACGGGGACGCCAAACCGCCTGCTAATCTTGTCGCGTGGACCTGTGTAACGTGCCATACCTTAAATTCCTTCCTAAACTCGCCGCCGCTTCTTTGGGCGACATCCATTGTGAGGGATCGGGGTGACATCCCGGATTGACGTAATCTCAAGCCCCACCGCTTGTAAAGCGCGGATGGCAGATTCACGGCCAGAACCGGGCCCCTTCACTCGCACCTCGATTTCCTTAAGTCCGTGAGCCATAGCGCGACGGGCAGCGTCCTGCGCCACCTTTTGCGCGGCGTAGGAAGTACTCTTACGCGAGCCACGGAACCCATTCTTACCAGCTGTCGACCAAGCGATCAGGTTACCCTGCTTATCAGAGAGAGAAACGTGAGTATTATTAAACGTGGCTAAAATAGTCGCNATCCCAGAATGAACATTTTTGGATTTTTTGGCCTTAATGACCTTTTGCGGCGTGGGATCGTCACTGGTTAACAACTCCTTCGCAGAAGGCGCCGCCGAACTNTNTGATAACTCCTCGTTAGGATCTGGATCCTCTTTTTTACCCTTGGATTTCTCAATGGCTTTTGTTTTACCTTCAGCCCCCCCCGCAGCCTTAGATTCCTCTCCAAGCTTCGCCTTGGTTTCGTCTTTAAACTTAGCCTTTGGGGCCTGTTCCACCGGTGCGGCTTCAGGGGTTTCCTGTTTGGCTTCTAACTCAGCCGGTTTGGCCCCGGTAGGTTGCGGTTGGTTTTCTTCGTCAGCCATGATAATAAGCTATTAATCAGTGAATGCCGGTCTTGGCGTTGGGGTTGCGCTGTACGCCCNCAGTCTTCTTTTTGCCCTTGCGAGTGCGAGCNTTTGTAGAAGTACGTTGGCCCCGCACTGGTAAGCCGCGGGCATGACGCATACCTCTATATGACTTGATGTTTTGCAAACGCTTGAGGTTTAGACTGCGCTCGCGGCGCAGGTCGCCCTCGANCAGATAATCGCCCTCCTGAATTACTTGGACAATCTTGGACAGTTGCTTCTCGTCCAGATCCTTCGCGCGAGTGACTGGCTCTATGCCAGCTTTCTTAACAATTTCCGTGGCAATCCGAGGTCCTACACCGTAGACGTATCGCAGCGCTATGTCGATGCGCTTATTGGGTGGAATGTCGACTCCTATAATTCTTGGCATAGTCTTATTTCCTTTCGATCAGCCCTGACGCTGCTTGTGCCGTGGATTTGCATTGCAGATGATACGGACCACACCGTTCCGGCGTATAACCCGACAGTGCTCGCAAAGACGCTTTACTGATGCGCGTACTTTCATTGTTNTTACTCTCTTTTTCTTCTTCCTAAAATTTATTTACTAAAAAACCACCACGCCATGGCTGAAATCAGCCGGCGAAATTTCCAAATCCAACCGGTCACCGAGCCGTATGCCCGACGCTTTTTTCAATTGGCACGACAAAACCCAGGCATATACCCGATGCCCGTTGGCCAGTTCCACCAAGAAGGTGGCCGGAGGTCGNTGTTCCCTCACAANACCTTCGACTCGGATGGTAAGTTGTCCGGGCATGTCAAAATCTCCGGTTCTCCGTCGGTCACAAGGATNGTGTGCTCAAAATGAGCCGATGGCAACCCGTCTCGAGCCACCACCGTCCAGCCGTCCTCAAGCAACTCTATATGCCGACGACCTAAGTTGACCATCGGCTCGATGGCCAGTGTCATCCCAGGCTTAAGCACCGGAGAACGCCGACTGCCGTCATCAAAGTTCGGAATCTGAGGGTCCTCGTGAACTTTTTTACCCACACCGTGACCAACAAACTCCCGCACGATGCTATATCCCTTAACCTCAGCACAGCGCTGAATGGCACGTGAAATGTCGATAACTTGGTTATCCGGCAGTGCCTGGCTAAGCCCCTCATATAAAGCACTCTCAGTTACTTCCATCAATCGCTGCACAGTAGGATCGCAACCGCCGACAGCCACAGTCGTCGCGTTATCGCCAATATAATCGTTATAGCGCACACCAACATCGAGACTAATGATGTCACCAAATTGCAATTGCCTCGCAGATGCCAAACCATGCACGACTTCATCGTTGACGGAGATGCAAATCTCGCATGGATAGTTACGGTAACCAAGAAACGCGCTCCTGCCACCGTAATGGCGAATACGCTCCCCAGCAAACTGATCAATCGTCTGCGTGCTAATGCCAGGCTGAACAAATGCTGCCACCTCATGCAACACGGTGGATGCTACACCACCGGCCAGTCGCATAGCCGCAATTTCATGATCTTTCTTTAATTGGATCATGCAAATCAAAGGCGCTTGACCGCCTCATCTGGAACCAAGTCATGGCTTGGCCGTTTTCTATCAAGGAACAAACCGCTGGGGGCTTGTTTCACCACCAACGTCAGAAGCGGCCACGTACGCGGCCCTTCCTTAAAAATCCATCGTAATGCCGCATCAGTAGATACGACTCCATCTGCCGCATAGTGTCGAGCGTAACCCCAACAGCAATCAAAATACTCGTCCCTCCGAAAAACTGGGATACCTGAAAAGGGATATTTCGTGCTTGACCAAGGAGCATCGGAATAAGTGCAATAATAACCAGAAAAAGTGCCCCAGCAAACGTTATACGACTCATTGTGCGGTGCAAAAAGTCACTGGTAGCCTTGCCCGGCCGAATCCCTGGTATATAGCCGCCGTTTTTCTTCAAGTTATCGGCTATTTCTATTTCATTGAATGTAGTAGCCACCCAGAAATAAGCAAAGAACATGATCATCAGCGCATATGTTAGGTAATAAAAAAAGTGCCCCGGCTGGAACCAAGCCGCTGCCTGTAGGAAAAAGGGATACTTGGAACCCAAAGCGTTTAAAACCATTCCAGGAAACATCAGAATGGCTTGAGCAAAAATCAACGGCATTACCCCGGAATAGTTGACGCGCAGCGGCATGAATGAACTCCCTCCAGCGTAAACCTTGCGGCCAACAGCACGCTGGGCATGCTGCACCGGGACCTTGCGTTGAGCTTGCGTCACTGCTACCACCCCAGCCACGACTGCAAGTAAAAGCAGCACCAAAAAAATACCCTCAAACAACCCATGCTCTCCGGTTGAGTCAGGGCCGTACATATCCCAGATCATTGGCAGAGCCCTAGGTAAATCCGCCACGATGCCGATCGTAATGACCAGTGACACCCCATTGCCAATTCCCCGCTCGGTTATCTGCTCTCCCAACCACATTAGAAGGAGAGTACCACATGTGAGAGCCATGATGGTTTGCAAATGATACCAAAAACCTGGATTGAGAACCAAATCGCCACCACTCCATGTACCGCCAAAAACCGTACCGGGGTTCAGCCATCCAAGCGACATGACGTATCCTTGCCCGAGACAGAGAAACAGCGTCATCACTCGGCCAATCTGCATAATCTTCACCCTGCCACCCTCTTCACGTTGGAGACGGGAAAGTCGAGGGATAATCGGACTCATTAATTGCAAAATGATCGTGGCACTGATATACGGCATAATACCCAACCCACCAATGGAACAGCGTTCCCACGCACCACCAGTGAACATGCTATACATGCCCATGAAACCAATCCCACCCTCGCTTTGCTGCGTCCGCAAATCGTCAAAATAATTCTGCAAAACTACACCATCTAACCCCGGGATGGGCACCCAAGCGATCAATCGGCAGACAGCCAGAACCAACAAAGTAAAGATAATACGCTCACTCAGCTCCGGAATCTTAAAGCAATTCCGGAAACCGGCAATCATGCGCGTTATGTGGTTGTCACTAGCCATGCATTAATCTCATCAAACGCTCTTGTTAGGGACTATTTCCCAGCAACTGTGGCCCGTCCTTTCGTAACCTCCTCGCATGTCCCCCCCTTTTCCTCAATCGCCGACCGTGCAACTGCACTAAATGCATTGACGCACACGATGAGGTTTTTCTCAAGTTTACCACGGGCCAAAATCTTAACCCCGTCACCTCTGCCGTTCACCAAACCAACCTCGCGAAGCACCGCTTCGTCAACTCGTGCACCGTCATCGAAGCAGTTGAGGCTGTCGAGATTCACCGGAATGTAAACGGTGGCAAATCTCTTATTGTTGAAACCACGCTTGGGCAAACGGCGAGCCAACGGCAGCTGGCCACCTTCAAAACCGGGACGGGTGGATGAACCGGAGCGCGATCCCTGACCCTTCTGTCCACGGGTACTGGTGTGCCCACCTCGCCCACTGCCCGGGCCTCGCCCAATCCTTTTACGCCGTTGCTTAGCTCCTTGGGCTGGTTTTAAATCATGCAGTCGCATATCTCGTTAATCGTTCATCGATTTTGTAAGTTCGTCCGCCTTCTGAATGGAGGCATTCACCGCTGCATCTTTACCCCGTGCCTTCATGACTTCGCTTCGGTCACGCAAACCCAATAGACCATGAAGCGTAGCCTTTGCCAAATTCACAGGATTATTCGAACCAAGCGATTTACTGAGCATGTTGCGTATGCCTGCTAACTCGCAGACCGCCCGAACGGTCTTACCAGCGATGATCCCGGTACCGGTCGACGCTGGACGCAGCAGCACCTTGGCCCCATCGTAACGACTCAGAATCTCGTGGGGAATGGTTGTGTCACGCAAAGTCACATTGAGAAGCTGGGTCCGGGCATTTTCGCCAGCCTTGCGTATGCAATCGGCCACTTGGTTAGCCTTGCCCTGACCCATACCAACCCTACCCTTCTTGTCGCCAACCACAACCAAAGCGCTAAAGCCGAACCGGCGACCACCCTTGACAACCTTGGCGGAGCGGTTAATGCAGATCACTTTCTCAGTAAAACCGTCATCTGGCTTGTCGTCACCAAAGCGACCGCGTTGGCCGCCACCTTGCCGTTGGCCTGGGCCACCAAACCGGCCGCCACCGCCGCCGGGCCGTTGGCCAGGACCACCAAACCGGCCGCCACCGCCGCCGGGCCGTTGGCTCGTTTGGCCACTATTTTTGGCGACAGGTCTCGGCACAACCGACTTGGCCTGGGGAGTCGCCTCAGGCGTTTCGGCGGATGATGTTTCGTTCTGTTTAGGTTCTTCAGCCACTGTCTCTCCTATAATTGTAACCCTGCATCCCGTGCGGCGTCTGCCAAGGTCTTTACTTTCCCATGAAACCGAGCACCACTACGGTCAAATACGGCCGCCTGAATCCCAGCCGACTTGGCCGCCTCACCGGCGATTTTCCCAATCTCTCCCGCACCGGCCACATTGGCCGATAAACCATTGGTTTCATTGGTGCGGGTCGATACCGATGCCAAAGTGTTGCCGGCATCATCATCTACAAATTGAACATAGATGTTCTTGTGAGTAAAACGCACGCTCATGCGGGGGCGNTCCGCAGTACCCAATACCTTCTTTCGGATGCGCCAACGGCGGCGTTTCAACAAATCTCTTTTTTTGTCTGTTCTCATTTCATTTAACCGCAATAGGCGAGCCGTTCTCTAACCGTTATTGTACCGTCTTACCTTCCTTGCGGCGGACANGCTCATCGGCGTACTTCACGCCCTTACCCTTGTAAGGTTCGACCGGGTAGAATCCGCGTAACTCGGCGGCGACAAGACCCACCTTTTGCTTATCAGGTCCCTCAACGGTAACACTCGTGTCCTTGTCAACGNAGACCTTCACCTGATCGGGCAAATTGTACTGAATCGGATGGGAGTAACCAAGGTTCATGGTGACGGTGTTGCCACTGATAGAAGCCTTAAATCCAACTCCGTTTATCTCAAGTTTCTTCACGAAACCCTCCGAAACACCGATTACCATGTTATTAAGAAGCGCCCGACCCAAACCATGCATCGCCCGCGCCTCGCGATCGTCACCGTNGCGGGACACGCTCAGNGTGTTCTCATGCTGAGCCACGCTGGTACGCTTAGGCATATCCAATTCCAGCTTACCCTTAGGACCCTCGACTAAAACGTGACCGCCGGATATAGCTACATTTACCTTATCCGGTATCTCAATTGATTTGCTNCCGACTCGTGACATTGTTTTCGTTTTCGTTACCAGACTTTAAACAANAATTCACCGCCTAAATTTCTGCGACGCGCCTCATGCCCACTCATCAGACCCTGCGATGTACTAACTGCAGCGATACCCATGCCACCCAGTACTAGCGGNATTTCGNTAGATGACGAGTAAAGCCGAAGCCCTGGTTTACTAAGCCGCTGGAGCCCTGAGATAACACCCTTTCGCCCTTGGAACTTGAGTCGAATGCGAATGGATCGCTTAACGTCGCCCTCGACGTTGAATGCCTCCAGATATCCCTCATCCTTGAGAAGGCGAACAGCGCTCTCCTTGACCTGGGAATGGGGCACGATAATCTCCGGTTTCAAAGCCTGATTGGCGTTGCGGATGCTGGTTAACATGTCAGCGAGTGGATCCATACACGATTCTCCTTACCAACTCCCCTTGGTCACACCAGGTATCATTCCAGAGCGTGCCATCTCACGAAATGTCAGCCGTGACACTCGAAACTTGCGAAAGTAGCCGTGACGTCGGCCGGATACCTCGCACCGGTTTACCAGCCGCACTGGACTGGCATCACGAGGAAGCTTGGACAAGGCTTCGTAGTCGCCATTTGCCTTCAACTCGGCCCGTTTAGCCGCATACTTGGCCACCGTCTTGGCCTTGCGCTTATTTCGCTCCATCCAAGCTTTTTTTGCCATAACTCTATTTATCGCTTGCCGTCAAACGGCATTCCAAATTCCTTGAGCAACTCATATGCATCGTCATCATTCTTCGCTGTTGTGACAATTGTTATGTCCATACCTTGCGTGTGCTTTATCTTATCCACATCGATCTCGGGAAATATAGACTGGTCATCCACGCCGACAGAGTAGTTTCCATGACCATCAAACCCGGTTGATTTCACACCGCGGAAATCTCGGATCCGAGGCAATGCGGTAGCGACCAAACGGTCTAAAAACTCATACATGGCCTGACGTCTGAGTGTAACGCGGCAACCGGTAGTCATACCCTTGCGGAGCTTGAAGTTAGCCACACTGACCTTGGCTTTGTTAAGACTTGGCTTGCGACCGGTGATGGTGGTCAAATCCTTGACAGCGTCACCCAGCACCTCTTTTCCTAAATCCGGACTTACTCCCATATTTATCACGATCTTCTCGAGCTTTGGTACCTCATGGATATTCCTGTACTTGTCCAGACCCTGTAGCTTGGATCGGATTTCCTGCTGATATTTTTCCTGTAACCGTGGAATCATTCTTCAGATTTAGACTCTACTACATCCTCCTGCGGCACTGATGGCTCAACAACCGAGCGATTGCGCATATAACGTTCCTCGCGCATCACATTGGACCAATGTATTGTGCCTTCACGTTCGGCAATCTCGCCCTGAGGCTGGTCCTGATTTTTTCGAATGTGCTTCTTGACCAAGTTCAATCCCTCGACAATAACACGCTCACTCCCAGTCATTACCTCTATAACTTTACCACTCTTACCCCGCTCGTTACCAGAGAGGACGTAGACAGTATCACCTTTCTTTATGTGCCGCTTATTGCCCATTTCTAAATGACTTCCGGTGCCAGCGAGACTATTTTCATGAATTTCTTTTCGCGGAGTTCACGCGCCACAGGTCCAAATATTCTTGTGCCCCGGGGATTCCCCTCGGGATCGATGATCACAACGGCGTTGGAGTCGAAACGTAGCACCGAGCCATCGGCCCGACGAATTGGTGATTTGGTCCGCACCACCACGGCATTTACAACTTCGCCTTTTTTAACGTTGCCGTCCGGCGCAGCCTCCCGCACGTGAGCCTTGATCACATCGCCGATAGAAGCGTTGTCCTTACGGATACCAAGAACTCCAATAGCCCAAGCCTTCTTGGCACCGGAGTTGTCTGCCACATTTAATCTAGATCTAAGCTGTAACATGTTCCGTTTGCACTAAAAATAAAATCAAACCGCACTCTCCGTTCCTACCTCCGCCGCGAGAGCTAGTTCGCCCCGCTTCACAATACGCAAGAGCCTCCAGCGCTTCGTCTTGGATAGTGGACGAGTCTCCATGATGTCTACCGTATCNCCCANCTGCGCCTCATTCTTCTCATCATGCACATGGAACTTCTTGTAAACCGTGATGATTTTCTTATAACGCGTATGCNNGATCCGNCGGGAAACTCNTACGACNACCGTCTTATTCGACTTANTGGAGATAACCTCTCCCTCCCGGACTTTNCGTTGGCCCTTGCGTANTGACGATGCTGTCTGTGTCTCGCTCATTGATTAATTTCGTGCCGCNTTGACCAATTCCACAGCTNTNTCACGGCCCTTGGACTGTATGAGTTGCGCCATCTGCTCGAAAGTTAACCGGACCCGCTGCCTGTTATAGATTGCACCGCAAAACTTTAATACTGACTTGCGNCTCCGACCATCCTTGACCAAACNACGCAATGCCGATTTCACGCTTTCATTTGTGAATCCCTTCGCTTGGCCAAGCGCTGTAACGAGGTCCTCAAAAACTTCCTTCCTGTCCAACTGGGAAATCTGGGTTTCCACTCGGGCAATATCACGGCGCAACTCACGCAAGCGGATCGGTTTCTCAAGTTGGCTGGTAGCCTTCTGTAGCTTAAGATTAAACAGCTCCATNCGGAGATCACGCCCCTGCGCAGTTAACTCAACCCTCGTTTTTTCCCTGATCTCCGATACTTTCATCCTGCCATACTCCTTAAACCCGCTCGGCAAACCGACAACGAACCGGCATTTTGGCAGCGGCTGAACTTAACGCTGCTCTGGCTACACTCTCTGGCACGCCACTCACCTCAAATAACATTGTTGCTGGCTTCACGACAGCCACCCAGTGGTCAACATTAGCCTTTCCCTTGCCCATCCGGACTTCCAACGGTTTTTTTGTCACGGATTTTTGCGGGAAGATACGAATCCACATGCTTCCTTTCCTCTTCATGCCACGGGAAATAGCAACGCGAGCTGCCTCGATCTGTGTTCCAGTGATCCAGCCCCTGCCCAATGACTGCAGCCCGTATGAGCCGAAAGACACCTTATTGCCGATCTGCGCGGTACCCTTTCGGCTGCCGCGATGCATTTTCCGATATTTGACTTTGTTGGGAAGTAAGGCCATTTTTTTGTTTAACTTTTGCCACGTGGCGCCATCGAACGGGCCGGACGNGTGTCACGCCTTGGTCCGCGTTTGTTTCTATCCGCCTCCTCTTCCTCTGGACTCTTGCGGCAAATCCAGCATTTCACCCCAATAACCCCGTACTGAGTTGCCGCCTCAGCAAAACCGTATTCAACGTTGGCCCGCAGTGTGTGCAGAGGCACCGCACCCATCCGAGTATTCTCAGAACGAGCAATGTCAGCCCCATTCAACCGCCCAGCCACGCGCAATCGAATACCTAACGCGCCCATGTCCATCGAAACCTGAACCGCCCTCTTCATCGCACGCCGAAAAGCGACGCGACGTTCCAATTGCATGCAAATGTTTTCGGCAACCAGCTGCGCATCAAGTTCAGGATTCTTAACCTCGGCAATCTCTACATAAACCTCTTTGCCCGTCATCCGACTTAATTCCTCCTTGATCTTATCGATCTCGGCTCCCTTACGCCCAATAACGACCCCTGGCCGAGCTGAATGGATGGTGATCCTGCAACGACTAGTCGCTCGCTCAATCTGTATACGCGGCACAGCCGCAGCCTGCAGCTTCGATTTAAGAATCTGGCGAATCTTGTGATCCTCCACAAGCAACTCGCCAAACTCCTTCTTCTCGGCATACCACTTTGAGCGCCAGTCTTTGTTGACGATAAGCCGTAATCCGATTGGGTTGGTTTTTTGTCCCATACAGGTTCGTTAAAATTGATCCGTCAGTACGATTCGAATGTTGCAGCACCGCTTGAGGATAGGGCTAGCCGACCCCCGTGCCCGTGGACGCCACCTTTTCATCGTTGGCGCATCCCCAACTGTCGCCTCCTTGACGTAGAGCATGGTATGGTCAAGCTTGTGCGCTGAATCCAAATAACTCTGATAGGTATTGATCTTGGCCTGGCTGCTTCGTCGTCTCTTCTTGTTGTTCGTGGAGCTGACCTTCTGCTCCAATTCTGTAATGCGATTGCGCAAAACCTCCTCATCCCACTCATCGGCAATGTTCTCCGCGTTGGCCATGGCCGACTTTAGCGTCTTGGCCACCAAACGTGCGGATTTTCGTGGGACATTCCCCAGCAGGGCACTNGCCTCAATGGCGTGCATNCCCTGAATCTGACGGGTCATCTCCCGCACCTTTTGCGGTGACATCCGAACCCCCTTTGTGACTGCCAAAACTTCCATTCTACCTTCGTATCAAGCCGCCTTATTGGTGTGTGAACCGTGCCCNTTGAATACTCGNGTTGCCGAGAATTCACCTAACTTGTGGCCCACCATGTTCTCCGTCACGAACACAGTCACAAACGTTTTTCCATTGTGCACCATAAATGTGTGGCCAACAAATTCCGGAGCAATAGTTGAGCGGCGAGACCAAGTCTTAATCGGCTTCTTCTTGCCGTCGGCATTGAGCTTCTCGATCTTGTCGAGCAGATGCTGTTCCACAAACGGACCCTTTTTGATCGAACGTCCCATGATTTATTACTTCTGTTTCATTGGCCGACCGTCGCGACGCACCACTATCCATCGGTTGGAAGGCTTATACTTGGGCCGAGTTTTGAAACCCTTGGCCAACACACCCCAAGGCGACATTGGATGACCACCGCCAGATGTACGCCCCTCGCCACCACCCATTGGATGATCGACGGGGTTCTTTGCAACAGCGCGCGTGATCGGTCGCCTGCCCTTATTTCGTGTTCGACCTGCCTTACCAATAACTACCTTTTCATGGTCGGCATTGCCGACGGTTCCGAGAGTCGCGTAGCATTTCTCATTAATTTTGCGAATCTCACCTGANGGNAGCTTTACCTGCGCATATCCGTCGGCAAGAGCCATCAAAGAAGCAGAAGTACCGGCCGATCTAACCATCTGACCACCTCGCCCCGGGGTCATCTCTAGATTGTGAATTTCCGAACCAGTTGGAATCTTGGCCAATGGCAGGAAGTTTCCGTTTTCAACTGGCGCCTCGGGCCCACTCATCACCTGCTTGCCGACCTCAAGCCCGTCAACGGCAATAATATACCTCTTCTCACCATCTTCATACTGCAACAATGCCAGACGAGCCGAACGGCACGGATCATACTCGATAGCGACCACTTCCGCTGCCATACCATGCTTGTTACGCTTGAAATCAACGTTGCGTATCTTCTGTTTGTGTCCACCACCTATGCCTCGGGCCGTAACGCGACCGTAACTATTGCGCCCCCCGGTCTTCTTCTTTGTCTTAACCAGACGCTTCTCTGGTTTCGTTTTCGTAATTTCGGAAAACGACGGAACTGTCATGTAACGCCGCGAAGGCGTTACAGGGTTGAAATTCTTGACTGGCATACAATCTAGTTGCCTCGACCGAGGCGGCGCAACGCATCCCTCCATAACTCCCCTGCCCTGGGAAAGCGGGTTTTCGGCGGGCTGCTAATTTCTCACCTGCNCTTCTCCAGAAGGAAAAGAGCCGGGAAAANTATCAATTTATTTTTGANGTGCAACCTATTTTTGTTATTTTTTGAAAAAAAAATTTAAGTTAAACCTCTCAAAAAACCATTTTAAACATTTGACCAAGNANCTAATCTAGGAAGAATCTCTTATTTAAAGAGTATTGGACTAGGCCAAATGCAAAAACTGACCTAACTAATGGGTATAACAAAAGCCAAGAATCAATTGGACTTTAACGTACCCCAGCCGCCTCGAGTTGCCGAATTTCCCGCGACCAAGCTTCTCGCTCAGCATTTGTAATATCTGGATTTGGCAACAGACTTCGTCGCGTGCAATTCACGAGAGCCTGCAAGGTTTGGTACCGACGGGTCTCTCCGATCGCAGGCGGAAGCAGATCCTCAATTAAACTCATTACGTCGTCCATCGTCAGGCTACCCTTTTTCCCGAATANCTTGGCCTTAGCCTTGAGTTCGGAACGCAAAGCGGCAAACCCGGCTGCCGACCATCCCTCTGTAGCCTCCGCAAACCNTAGNCGATCTTCACNGGTTAAATTNCCNCTGATAACCGGGCTTACTACCCANTCAAGGAATGCCTCCCTATCCTTACCCTCCGGGTCGAGTACTGGTATNATCAAGTCCCCCACCCGGCCCGGGCGACGAATNTCAGGCGAAAGCAGATGAATACGCGCNGTAACCAGCAGCCAAACCACCTTGCCTCGCAGAAGCGGATCGGACATCATTGACTGGATTTTCCCGGTTAACCGTCTCTCAGTTTCATGCGTGTCCTTGCTCACGCCGCCAAGTTGCGTGTCGGCCTCATCGATAAAAATCAACACGCGCGATAATGCCATCAGGACTCGGCGTAGCCGCTCGAAAATTACGTCTGTCTCNCCGTAGTATTTGCTACGAATGTTCTTAATAACGAGCACGACCATATCCAGTTCCGCCGCCACAGCCTCAAAGATGAANGTCTTNCCGGCNCCTATCGGCCCACCGATNGCCGCACCTGGCAGCGCCTCTCCACTCTCCATCCCAAACCTTGGAATTACTTCCTTTTTGAGGAAAGTCTTCAGACGCTTGAAACCAATCACNTCCCTCAGCGAATGCCCCGGTTTCTTGAACTCAACAACTTCCTCACCAAGCTGACTCTTGATGAACCCCTCCACTTTAAAAACAACCTCCTCCTGCGAAAGCTTAGCTCGACCATGGCGAACGCCCTTTAGTANTTGCATCAATGCATGCAGNGACAAACCAGCGGTCAATTCGGCTAACTCTGCCTGGGTTCCCCAAAGTTGAAGCTTGCGATNCTTGTTATCGTTTCGGGAGAACCAGGATATAAAATGTTTACGAGTCTCCAGATCTGGCGANGGAACCTCGACCTCAATCAATTGCGGCAGACGGGCAATACGTTGGTTAAGCTGCGAACGAGATTCGGCAATCATGACGACCGAGTCCTCNCCATTAACAAACCCCAGATCACAAAACCAGTCGTGACAAATGCTTACTCGCTGTCGATCCATGTCATTCAGGCTCGTAATCGGCGCGTCCGGCAANAGCATGTCCGCCCCTTCTACTAGGATCAAAAGGTTCTCTTTAAGACAGGTTGANCCACCCAGATCAGAGCGNGAGCAAAGGCACATTTGACGCATCAACTCCAGCGCTAGCGTTGGATTACTGACAGCTTTTTGCATCGAGTCATCGTAGGCACTNGTAACTGATTCGAGTTGCGACTCGATTTCCTCCGATGCGGTCATGCGGTTGATAGCCAAGTCGTCTGGGTTCATTCCCAATCGCCACTCGATCCAAGCTTTNCGCACTTTTTCGGCATCCTTCTCTCGCANAAAACGGATTGGACCGTTCAACTCNTAAACAATTAGGATAAGACTCGAGAGATTCCAGTTTCCAGTAAGGTACTCAACCAGAGAAAGGTANTCNTCTGCNCCACCTTTTTTCGTGTGAAAGATGTCGTGTATNTTACCAGTCAGGATTAATGCCCGTGATTGACCNGCGTTNAGTATCCGACCAGCGGTACGCAGGAAATTATTGCTCGCTCCCATGTTGATTATTAATTAGNGGNTTGGATTGACAATAACGTGTTCATGGTAGTGTTGCAACACCTCGGGATTGTAAACGTACTTCCGAATTTCCTTTCGCATGTCATCAAACAATTCGTATTCAGGTCGTTCATCGGAACGGAAAACTGGCGCAGACTTGTCGTAAACCACCGTGGCACCGGGACTGCATTCGTGACCTTCAGATTTCCAATCCCAATACTGTGAAAGACCCACCAACCGGTCACCAACACGAATGGCCTCATTGAGTTCGTGTGTAACAATGATAAGTGTGTACGGCGGCTTTTCTCCAGCGGCCTTAATTTCGGCATTTTCCTCATACAGCCGCAACAACATTTCCTGCAACTCCTCCCGTGTTGCCTCATCCAGCGCGCCAAACGGTTCATCTAGCAAGATGATCTCCGGTTCCATGATTAGCGCTTGAGCAATGGCCACCCGTTGCTGCATTCCGCCGGACATCTGGCTTGGATACAGATTCATTGCTTGACCAAGCCCAACCTTTTTGAGGAATGCAGCCGCTTGATCACGAAAATCAGAACGTTTCTTCGCCCAACCTGACCAGTTGAACCAACGAAATGATGTAGTGGTCTGGTCCAGTTTCAGGCCAAGCGCAACATTGTCCAATGCGGTTAAAAAAGGATAAAGCGAGTACTTCTGGTATACAATGCCACGGTCTCGTCCTGGCCGGTCAGCATTGGCCAAGCGACCATTTTGCATGGTGAGAATTTTCCCCCGATGTGGCGGATGAGTACCGAGAATAGCCCGCAATAACGTTGACTTGCCACAGCCACTTGGCCCCACCAACGCCACAAATTGTCCAGCATGCACATCTAGGTTCAAATTAAACAACACTTTGGTTTCGCCGAACCAATGGCTCACATCCTTACATTGAAGCCCAAAGTTATTTTGATCGGTGAAGGTCATTTCAAGTCACGCTGATACCACGGGCAAAACTTCGCCTGCAAAAACCGAAGCCCATAGTCGAGCGCAAAGCCAAAAGATGCCAACATTACAAGATATGGATAAACCACGTTCATGTTGGTTAGCTTGAATTGCAGACGAATCCGATAACCAAAACCAACGTCACCCACCACCATCTCGGCAGCGATGAGAAATACAATTGCCGGACCGATAGCCAAGCGTACTGCATCAATGAACTTAGGCAACACCTGTTTTAAAATCACCTCAAGCACCACTTCAAAGTGGGACGCCCCCAACGTATAGGCCTTGTCGATCATCTCCGAAGGCAGATCCTTAATAGCCAAATAAACAGTCACAGCTAGAGCTGGTATGATACCCAACGAGATCATGGCAACATACATAGACATTCCTGTACCGAAGGCTACGAAATATACCGCAAGCGCCGCTGTTTGTGGTACTTTTGCCAAAAGTGCAATCGGCGGCTGAAGAAAAGCCTCCACTGGTGAAAAACACCCCATGAGCACACCAGTCAAAAACCCGCACACCAATCCCAGTCCGATACCGTAAAAAAAACGCCGTCCGGTCGCAATCGAGTCTTCCACAATCCAACGCTCACCTTTGCGATTTATCTGGGTGAATTTTTTTACACCCTCAGACAATTGACTCCAATTGGGGATCGTTGTGTCTTCCGGATTGATCTGATGTTGCCGATGAGAAACGAAGGTGTACCCCGCCAAAAGAATTAACACCGATAAGACACCAAGCATCACCGCCCAAGACCGAGATATGGGGCGGCAGATCATTTGTCCTATAATTAGAGCTGACAGCTAATACGCTATTTGACTGCTCCCTGTTTAACCTTCTCTATAAATGTTGGATCAAAGCGGACTGCAGCATTTGCGTCTTTGGAGGAATCGCCGTAACTAATGGAAGGTGCCTTTTCGACTATGTCATGAGCTATACAAAACGACACCACCTTCTCCATGATCTTAGGTAAGTTGGCTCCCCTTAAAACAGCCAAACCCTTGTCAGGGGTACCGTAAAACTTGGTCTGCTCAACCACTGTTTCCATTTGCTCAAGACCAAGGTTGGAGAATTTTTCGCCAATGGCAATAAGAGTTTCATCACGCTTAGCCGTATCCGCCAACGCCTTGTTCACCTCGTAGTAGGCCTCAATCACAGCACATGCAAACGCCTCTCCCCCTTTCTTCTCCA
>PBKH01000077.1 GCA_002721375.1 Verrucomicrobiales bacterium | reverse complement strand
ATGAAAAAGAGCATTCATATAATAAATGCAATCGGTATCACTGCTTACTCACTAATTCTAAACCTATATTGAAGAAAAGAGAAACAATAGCCCCTCTGCAGTCGGGATTACCAAAACGAACTGAAATCGCATTCATGAGCTGAAGCAGCGTTCCACCGNAAACCCGCTGTACCAATCCNGTGCCGTATGGAGTATTACTTGGCCAAAATAGGNCCGAAATCAAAAGACTTGAAAAATTAAGAGATGGCAGGGAATTTTTTGGNCGCGATTTTTGTCTTATATGCTATTCCAGAAAAACAATTTCCAGAAAGCCGCACAACATGAGAACGGTATAAACCGACGATTGTTTCTCGCCTATGTCTCTGCCCTTTACAGCATCCCCACGATAGGCTGGACTGCAAACGTGAACCGGCGAATGAAGTTCGCCATCAATCCGTTCTCGATAGGGGTAGCGTCTGGCGATGCCAACAGCACAAGCGTAGTACTTTGGACCCGGCTAGCGCCCAAACCGCTAGACCCCGACGGTGGCATGCCAAACGTAGGCGTGCCGGTCCAATGGCGGTTGGCCACGGATGAGGGCATGAATAATGTCGTAGCCTCCGGCCAACAGCTCGCTACACCGCAACTGGGGCACTCGATCCACGTAACGGCCGGGCAGCTCAAGCCGGACACATGGTACTGGTATCAGTTCAGTGTCAATGGCGAAGAGAGCGTTGTAGGCCGTACACGCACAATGCCGCCACGATTTTCAAACCCTAAACAACTCTCGTTCGCCGCCGCCTCCTGCCAAAGCCTTGAGCAGGGCTACTACACAGCCTACGACCGGATGGCCGAGGACGAACTCGATATTATTTTTCACCTCGGAGACTATATTTATGAGTATACCGCAGGTAATCAGGGCAACATTCGCAAACACCATGGTGGCGAGATCGAATCACTTTCCGACTACCGTGTGCGCCATGCCCAGTACAAATTGGATCCCGCGCTTCAAAAGGTGCATGCCCGCTGTCCTTGGTTTGTCACTTGGGACGATCACGAAGTGGACAACAATTGTGCAGCCGAAATCTCCGAGCAGAAAAACGTCAAACCGGTTGATTTCCTCATTCGTCGCGCGGCCGCCTATCAGGCGTTCTACGAGAACATGCCACTGCGACGAACCTCCATACCGGCTGGGCCAAATCTGCAACTCTACCGTCGGGGTGCATTTGGCCAACTGGCTGAATTCATGGTACTCGACGGACGCCAATACCGCAGCGACCAGCCCAACAACGACGTGCGCTCGCCGCTCAATGACGCGGCGTTCAATCCCGAGTCCAGCATGCTTGGCTCGGAACAGCGCAACTGGCTAAAGCAGTCGCTGATCCAGTCGCGCGGCACGTGGAACATCCTCGCGCAACAGGTAATGATGGGAATGGTCGGCATGCCCAGCGGTGATATCCCCATGAGCTACTCAATGGATCAGTGGCCAGGCTACACTCACGAGCGAATGGAACTCCTCAGATTTATGGCTGACCGCAAGATCTCTAACCCGGTCGTTCTCACCGGCGATATCCACTCGAATTGGGCCAACGAGCTACGCATCGACGACCGCAAGATGGATACTCCGGCAGTGGCTGCAGAATTTGTTGGCACATCAATTTCCAGTGCCGGCGACGGACAGGACCGCATCGCCGACCACAACAAGCTGCTATCAAACAATCCGTTCATCAAGTTTCACAATCGTCAACGCGGCTACTTCCGCTGCACTGTGACACAAAAAACCTGGACGACCGACTACATGGTGGTGGACAAGGTAACTACACCGGGAGGCAAAGTGACAAAACGAACATCACTTGTCCTTGAGAACGGCAGCCCGACCCTGCAGCAGACCTAACCCCGCTGGTATTATGCTCCGTCAAATCACTCGCTGAGTTACAGTAATAAGCAAAGCCGATAAGACTTGAAATCGGGCCAATATTCCGTGCAGCTTGTCGCCTATACGAATCCAATCGTGGAAACCCGCCGCCAATCTAAGCGCTTGGCCAAGCCTATATAGCATCCGAAATCATGACCTTTAGACAACGACTCAAAAGCGGGGAGACTCTCCTGGGCACAATGGTAACGCTTCCAACAACTGCAACAGCGGAAATCCTAGCTGATCTCGGATTTGACTGGCTTTTCCTTGATGCTGAACACAGCTCGCTGAGTTACGGGGAAATCCAAGGAATCCTGCAAACAGTCGGCGACAAGACTGCATGTGTGGTCCGCCTTCCAGCCGCCGAAGAGATGCAGGTCAAAAAGGTGCTCGACCTTGGTGCAGCCGGTATCATTGCACCACAAGTCAACTCCCTGGAACACGCTCAGGACATCGTACGATTTGCACGCTACTCGCCGGAGGGCTGTCGCGGGGTCGGGATTGGCCGCGCACACGGCTATGGCATGCGTTTTACAGATTACATGGAAACCGCCAACGACTCGGTGGCCGTGCTGGTGCAAGCGGAACATATCGAAGCAGTAAAATGTATCGAGTCGATTGTCCGAATCGACGGACTCGATGGCATCATGCTTGGTCCTTACGACCTCTCAGCAAGCATGGGTAAAATGGGCCAAATCAACGACCCGGAGGTCACCGATGCCATCGATCGTATACATCAGGCCTGCCAATCTGCCGAGATTGCAATTGGTTACTTTGGCGTCAACGTCGATGCCGTCCGCCCCTACCGGCAGAAGGGCTACAATCTTATCCTTGCCGGAGTCGACACGCTACACCTCGGCGGTGCCGCAAAGAAGATGCTCAACGAACTTCGCTCCACCCCGGGAAATCAATCATGAATCTACATATATTCACCAACGTAAAAGTGCTCGACTGCACCGGCGAGGAACCTTTCTACGGAGAGGTAAAGGTGGAAAACAACGAGATCACAGCAATAGCCCGCGATGGCACATTACTGGAACGAGACGGGGCAATGGTGCACAACGGCGAAGGCCGTATGACACTCATGCCGGGGTTGGTGGAATCACATGCGCACCTGAGTATTGACAACACCGACGACCTAGCCGCTCTGGGGCGTATTCCGCCCGAAGAACACACACTGCTGACGATGCACAATGCCCGGCTTTATCTGGACCACGGCATCACCAGTTGCATAAGCGCCGCCTCGGCCAAACCAAGGCTCGATGTGGTCATTCGCAATGCTATCGAGAAAGGCGAAATCCCCGGCCCGAGGCTACTCGCAGCAACTCCATGGCTCACAGTCACTGGCGGCTTAGGTGACATGCGTACCTTGCATATGCCAAAGGTTGATTCCATGGCCCTGATGGCCGATGGCCCCGAGGAGTACCGCCGATTGACACGGGAACTGATCCGCGAAGGAGTAGATATCATCAAGCTGGTGATCTCGGGTGACTCTTTCGTACCGCACGCCGGTTCAGAAACCACCATCATGAGCGAGACCGAAGTGGCCGCTGCCGCCGAAGTGGCCCACGCCCACGGCAAACGGCTTAGTGCGCACGCCCGCAGCGCGGAGTCGGTCAAGCTCTGTGTCCGGCACGGCATTAAGGTGATCTACCATGCCAACTATGCCGACGAGGAGGCACTCGATTTGCTCGAGGCCAACAGGGATTGGCTGTTCGTTAGCCCAAACATCGGTTTCACAGCAATCGCCGCCTATGAGGGATCGGAATGGTTTACCGAGGAACAGGTTCAGACTATGGGCTTCCGTGATGAACTCGACAGCGCCGTGTCAGGTATCCAGGCACTGATGAAAAGGGGTGTCAGAATCCTTGGCGGCGGAGACTACGGATTCATGATCACGCCGCACGGCCGAAATGCCCGCGATCTTGACCACTTCATCAAGCATTGCGGTATGACCGCCATGGAATCGATCCTCACGATGACCCAACACGGCGGCGCAGCAATGGACATGCCCACCCGGCTGGGGCAAATTAAGGAAGGTTTTCTCGCCGACCTGTTGTTAGTCGACGGTGATCCCCTCGAAGATCCAAAGGTACTGCTCAAGCGCGAAAACCTTCGGATCATCATGAAAGACGGCATACTGCATAAACATTCAATCTAAAAGATCTAACGCTTTCTGCACTTCCAAAAAAATGGGATGCAAGCCGCCAACAAGGCAAAAATTAAGCCGATTAAAGTTGGTGTGAAATATTCCTCAAGTTCTCCGATTCTAAGAGAACCTATCAAAATGATCATTCTAAAATTTTCTACAAAGCCTTTGGCAATTTCAGGATTGGGTAGGTTTTGTTCAACCAGATAAGCAACTCCGCACGAGTACACGAAGAAACCGAAAAAACCTCCCGCAACTAAACATATTAAAGATGCCAATGCCCTGACCACCATGTATTAAAATTAATTTTCAATTGTCATAAACCCTTCTTAATTAGAATCTAAAAAAACTGACATACTTCATTGTTCAACATAATAAAAGTTTGTTTCAATCATGCATAAATATGAATTCGGCCCAAATGGGTCGATGATCTGACAATGGTTTTCCGTATTTAATCCATTCTTTTTTATACCGGTTCATATTTATCTTCTCTTCTGGAGGATTAAAGGCTCNGTCAATTATACCGCCTTTTGTAACTTTCACTCTTGAGTTCTTAATTCGGTAAAAAATGTGATCAATCACCCCTGATTCATTCCCAGACTCAATATGTCTATGGGTGCTAATGTTGGCCGTATCAATCGAAAGCCCATGCCAAATCGATTTCATCCCAGCTTCCTCAAAGGCTTTTAGAGCACCTTGATATAAATGATTATTAAANTCCCCTAAAACAAAAAGGTTTTCACTCTCTGAGTCGTTGATCAAAATTTNTGAAATGAATGATGCAGCAGATTTTTCAACGGCTGGTTGCCCTGGTATATGGGTTGAATAAAGCTTTAGCGGCACGCCATTTATTTTTGTCATTGCAGATACAATGGATGCAGGCTTCCAACCTTTCGCATTAATCACAATCTCACTTTTATCTCTTAATGGAAACCGACATAAAATCGATTTGTATTTGTCCTTGTGATTTGCAGAAGAAACTTTACCTACATACGCATGTTCCATCCCTAATTCTCGTCCAACACGCAATGTCCAGTCGCCCTGAGGCACCTCATTAAAACAAATCACATCCAAGTCATACTGCTTAAACATTTTCCCTACAGATTCTGGTTTTGTCCATAAGCCAAATAAAACATTATAAGCTGCGAATCGAATCTTCGTATCAGCAGNTAAACTTCTTTTTTGCNCCTTGCTTGCATGTTCGTTGGAANAAACATCTCCANCCCCAAACACCAATAACANCATGACTGCAATTGTTGTGATTTGTTGNTTCACAAAACAAATATTACCGGCAAGTTTGAAGAAAGGCGATCAGATCTAANAGCTCCTCCCGAGACAACAACTGATCTAACCCGGCAGGCATGACTGAAACCCTTGAAGTTTTGACCCTCTGAATTTGACTCCGTGAAACACGAACATTTCTCATGTTCGCGTTTTTCAGATAAATGGCATCCTTAGTTTCACGTTGAATTATGCCACCGTGAGATTTTCCATCGACCATCTCCAGAACATAATGCTCAAAGCCATTGACGACCGTTGCGCTCGGATAAAGAACAGCCTCAATCAGGTCACGGGGTTGCCGAATACCCCCGATCTTGGTCAGGTTCGGCCCAAATTGCCCCCCTTGCCCCTGTATACGATGGCAGGCTCCACAGGAAATCCGTTGATCATGAAACAACACGCGCCCTCGTGAAGCATTGCCTGAACCCAGACCGTCCATGAGAGATACGATTACAGACTCCTGCTCCTTGTTGCGCTCCGAAGATTTCTTTCTTAAAACCTCTGACAACGCCACGTGATCACCATTGTTGTCAGTGGCAAAAGTATTTATAATCTCCTCACGCTGTCCAACTGAAAGCAAGGAAAGTCCGGATTTTTTTTTCAATACTGCTGCGAGTTTGTTTCCTAAGAGATTCCAAGCTACATCACCAACAATAGTTTCCTTTGTTTCGTTTGTCCCTCCTCCAAAAGTAAAAGGCCTAGCCAAGCTGGGTAGATGGAATGAANGCGCCTCNGCTACAGTTTGAATCAACTTATCCAATTGCGACTCTTTCATTAAATTCAGTCGCATTGAGCCAATGACCTGTGCAGCCTGCCTTCCCAATAGAATAGGGATTTTCTCATTAGTCACAAGATTATCCAAGAAGGCAAACAATGCGTCGGAAAGGGTTCCGTTGTGATTTACAAGAACTTGGATGGCGCTCGTGCGTGTTGCGGCAGGCTCATCTTCATTTTCCGCAAGCAACAAGACCGCAGTCAGGATCGGCTGACTCATCTCAAATCGCTGGGCAATGTTCAGTGCCTCCTCCCTCACTTCCAATATGCCACTGTTTAAACCAAGAAGAACGCACTCGCGCAGAGACNTGGGAAGGCTATCAAGAAAACACATGGCCGCCATCACTTGACTCTGAACTTCCGGTTTTGCACCTCCTGAAGTCAGAACTTTCAGCAGGATCGGCTGAAACGCGACATCCTGTGCATTGGCTATAACAATTTCCTCAATTAATTGCTCGTTCGCCGTGTTGACTTCACCTTCGGTGACAAGCTCGCGGAATATTTGAAAAATTTCCTCTTTTAGCTGCTTCCTACTGGAAATCACCCGGCGTGCCTCCTGACGAACATTGATGTCAGGAGAACGTAATAAAGGAACAATTTTCGAGGCCTCCATGTCAGCATCCAACGCCTCCAAAACCCTCAGGGCAATTTGCTGCCGGTGGGGATACTTATAGTCGGACAAGTAGGCACTCACACCAGACGAATCTCCAATTTCAATAAGCGCGTAAACAAAAGCATGACGCGTATGGAGGGAATCCTGCGCAACAAGTTTTTCNAATAATGAAGGAATAGCCGCTTTGCCNTTAAGTTGGCCAATGGCCGTTGCTGCCGAGGCTTGAACGAACGGACTGGGATCATCAAGAAGCCCAACCAATCCCCCGACAGCCGATTCATCCTTCAATCGCCCAAGTGATCTGGCGGCCACCTGTCGAACACCGNGATCCGAATCAGCCAATGCCTTTCTAAGCAATTCCAGGGCNCGTTCACCTCTCACTCTGGAAACNACCCAAAGACATCGCTTCCTAAGNGANGCGTCANCCGNACTCGANTAAANACTTTCAACCTCACCCAANACAACTTCTCCCTCCTTAATGAGNGAGTTCGCCGCCCTGTCNCTAACAGCCTNTCTCGAATCTTTCAAAAGCCNAACCAACTCTTTAGGNTTAAGTGAATTCCAATCGATTGCCATCCCACGTGGNTCCTTCTGAACCGGACTTCCCTTTTTTAGAATACGATAAATNGCACCCTTGATTTCGGGCTTGGCNTTCTTTGAAAAAGGGCACCCCCAACTTAACCATCCACCGGTATCCAGNAGTAACANTGAGCCATCAGCGTCTTCAAGTATGTCGGCAGGATGAAAACCGACACTTTCCGATGAAATGAAATCGTTTTCAACCGTCACAAAAGATCCATCCCGCGGCTCCAACCGGACATGGACCACCTTGTGCGTATTGAACTGACAGGCAAACAGAGTATCTCGATACGACTTGCCAAATGATTGCCCCCGGTAACGCACCAGACCTGCCGGGGCTACCTGCCCCCAGCGACTGACCGCCGGGAGGCGCAACCCTGTCTCCGGAAGCAACGGACTCCCATAAACCCGCTGCGTGAGCCCACCCCACATCCAATGTACCAAGGCGTCATGACGCTTCCCGCCAAAACTGTCAAAAATGGCACAGGTTGAAAGCATATCTCCATTCGCAGTAAAGACAATGTCAACAGGATTGACACCTCCCTGCCCTTCAACACGGACATCACTCCCATCAGGCCAACAAGAAAAAATACCCGCTGCACGACTGTAACCGGAGCGACTTCCGTCGGTTCCAACTAGATTATAACCAAAATGACCGCCGGAAAAATAGAATCTTCCATTTGGGCCAAGATAGGGACCGTGCTGATTTGCCCGCCCATCAAACTCCATGCTTCCTAGAATCTTCTCACGCTTATCCGCGACACCGTCATCGTCGACATCCTCAAGCCGCCACAAATATGGCGCTGAAATAATATAGAGCGCACCATCATGCCACACCCCTCCCTCGGGCATGGTCATTCGATCCGCGAAGATGGTGCTCTTGTCAAACACTCCATCTCCATCAAGATCGACCAGGCGCCTTACAAAACGAGGCAACTCTCGCTCAATGGCCTGTCTCGTTGTCAGGTTACGGCCATCGCTTTCTGCAATGTATAGACGTCCACGATCATCAAGACAGGCCATCATCGGATACCCCACCAATGGAGGTGATGCGGCAAGTCGGACCTCAAAACCTTGAGCTACCTTGATGCGCGGCAGCGTAAAGCTTTGATCTTTTAGACTACCAAAGACTTCACAAAGAGAGAAAAAGATGAAGCAGACATACAGCCGCGAAGCTCGTTGAAAAAGAATGCGAATCAATAGGTTATATCTGTCAGCTTGATGCACTAAAAGTAGTCTATATTATCGTTTACCGCTCGAGCGTCTTTGTTTGAAAAGCCATCTCATGAAATCTGTATCTCGATCGCATCGATCACTGCTGAATTGCGTACTGCCATTATCACCTCCAATAATTATTTTTTTGGAAATGGCATGACCGTCACCCACCCAGGTTGTGAACTTCATGTTGCCACCCAGTTTTTTCATCTCAGCAAAAAGTTTCCGGTCACGCTCAATTGGGCAAACTTTGTCCTTATCCCCATGAAATGCCCAAATCGGGATATCCTTAATCAAGGATGCATCTATAAACTCTTCCGTCCTGTGACGACCGGACCCAGCTGATGGCGCCGCTGCCGCAAAATAACCTGAATCAATTTGTATAAGAATATAGGTTCCATGCCCCCCCATCGAGTGACCAAGAATGTAAACCCTATCCATATCAACTGCCGACAATCCCGCTATGACACGTTTGATGTTCTTTAAATCTATGCCGTTCCATAGGCGAGTAGCCTGGGGAGCAAGCACATAGCAGGGAAAATCAGCACGCCTCTTCTTCTCGGCAAGAAGCTTGTTCCAATCCTTAAGTTGTTTTCGGTTGTCCTTACCCCTACCGCCCGCGCCATGCAATGAAACAATGACTGGATAGTGCTTGCTCGAATCGAAACCCAAGGGTTTTAGCAAGCGGTATGGCATTGAATGATCGACATGAGCCTCATAAAGATCAATCCAACTATTCGAGATATCTATTTTTGATGTTCGTAACTTATCTGATTTTTTAATTTTATTACTATCATCATTTGATGCGCTTGGATGACTTATCTCTGAAACCCGGGCCTGTAATGGATTACCGAAGCAAAGCATCATAGCCCAAATAAATAGTGTTATTTTTTTCACCCGAATAATAAGCACTGACATCCATCGAATGATAACAAAACACCTTTCACCGTCCAGCACCTATTAACCGCCTCGCAGAACTAAAGGAACCTTCAAGTGCTCCATACATGTTAGAAAACATTCAGATTGTGTTTTGTTTATTCGGTATAATAATATGCCTGCCTAGGCGCTGCATTATGAAGATTCTTCCAACGCTACTCTGAACTTTTTACAATTCGTGTTCAAAATCGATCGGATGAGCTAGATCTTTGTAGAAGCAGATCCTGAGACGATCAAAAAAAGTTTACGGGCTTGCAAATGGCTTCGGCCCCATTACTGGTCGATTGGCCAACAGCGGCGGCCAATAAATCCTTCTATTGGGTGAGATCCATAAATTAACTCTTTACCAAGCTACCTCCAGTCAACAATAAAGACTTGAAAGGCATGGCACCTTGCCGCCAATTTGTCCCGCGCCTATTTCATGAAACGCTTAAAACACTTTTTCAGACCCGGTGCTGCATGGTCTGCAGCAGCTATCGTAGCAGTAATTGGTACCGGTTGCATTGTAATGGGAAAACAAAAGCCCAATCATAACCTATTCAATGGAACAGACCTATCCGGCTGGGAGATCACTGACTTTGCCGGAGGTGGCGCGATCGAAGTTAAGGACGGCGAAATTCACATCGCGATGGGCGAACTGATTTCCGGCATCAACCTCGCTCACGAGAACATCCCTAGAACTAATTATGAACTATCAGCCGAGGCGATGAAACTGGACGGNAACGACTTTTTCTGTGGGTTAACATTCCCAGTAGGCGAAACGTTTGCGTCGTTCATTCCAGGCGGCTGGGGTGGAACCGTAGTCGGCATTTCCAGCATCGACGGAATGGACGCNTCGGAAAATGAGACAGCCACNTTCAANAATTTCGANAACAACCGGTGGTATCGTTTCCGCGTGCGCGTCACACCGATCAAGATCCAGTGTTGGGTGGACGACGAAATGGTGGTAGATTTGCTCCTAGAGGATCGCAACATCGCTCTGCGCCCTGGGCCAATTGAGTTGTCGGTGCCNTTAGGTATTACTGCNTTCCAGACAGAATCACGCTTCCGAAACATNCGGCTGCAGCCGTTCAAGCCCTGACTACTTCTCACCTTGTCCAAGCGCATCGTCATCACCGGCATAACCCGTGGCATTGGCCGCAGCTTGGCAAGGGAATTTAGCCGAATAGGCCACATCGTTATCGGCTGTGGCCGNTCCACAGACCAAGTTTGTGCACTACAAGATGAGCTTGGAAAACTGCACGACTTAAAGGCATTGGACGTTACCGATAACGCCGCTGTCGCCGACTGGGCAAAGCGCACAATCACCAAACACGGCGCACCAGACATACTCATCAACAATGCCGCGATCATCAATCGAAACAGCCCACTAGTAGATGTGCCANNGGCAGAGTTCGACGCCGTAATTGACATCAACATCAAAGGCGTAGCCAACGTTATCNGGCATTTTATNCCGACTATGATCGAGGGCAACCACGGCGTGATTGTGAACCTCAGCTCTGGCTGGGGTCGCAGCACCTCCCCNGATGTAGCGCCTTACTGCGCCACCAAATGGGCCNTTGAGGGACTGAGTAANGCGATGGCCGAAGAACTCCCAAATGGNATGGCCTGCGTGCCATTAAGCCCCGGTGTGGTGAATACCGAGATGCTGCAAAGCTGTTTTGGTGGTGGAGCGGACTCGGCCCGCAAGCCGGAAGCATTTGCCAAAGTAGCAGCCCCTTTCATCATAGCTCTAGGGCCAAAAGACAATGGNCAGTCNCTCACCGTGCCCAACTAAGCATTCGTCAGGAATGCGGCTTCAGTTGAAACTCTCGAAGTGATCAGTATCGGCCATTATATCGCTCAGAACCGATAGACCCGTGAACACGGCAGAGTCATTGAGGGGAAGTTTGCGCTGGCGCATGCTGTAGGCGCAGCCGAACAGATTTAGCCCATTATCCTTTAGCTTGGCTAAGCGCGGATCAACTAAGCCCGTCANAGCTTCATCGATGCAGTANAGATACACCTTTTCGCCATTGGCAAGGGCCTTCTCTGCTTGGTCTAGCGCTTGGATAAACCCAGGAGAATCAGGTGCTACTGAGACCATTAAGCCCAGTTTTTTAGGCTCGCGACTCACTGTGATTTACTTAAGCTTGACCAAACGCTGCAAATGCCTTTCCACCGTCGGCTTTTCCTTCAAATAGCCTAGAGATTTCAAAAAGTCGTGCATTCGCGTAACTGTTGCCAAGAACATCTTATTGTCATATTTGCCGAGATTGAAAAAGCTGTGCGGCATGTTGTCATAGCCCTCCAACTCAACTCGCAGCATATCTTTCTTCGCCTTACTAACGAAAGCCTCGACAGTCGCATACGGCACCGTTTTATCAGCACGACCATGAAGCAACAGCGTCGGTGGCAGACTCTTTATAATATTGTGATACGGGGAAAGAGNTGCTGGATCACTTACTCCCAAGCGTTCAATCAACTTTTCCATTGAATTGCCTCCATAAGGCACGACCCCGCTCTCAATAGCAGTTGATATAACCGGATTATAAAGGACCATTGCATCGGGTACTGAACTGATATTCATGTTCTCACCCGGTTCGTCNTATTTGAGAAGTGTACCAGTACATGCGGCCACATGCCCGCCGGCAGACCCACCGCCTGCAACCACCTGGTTTNGATCNACTCCCAATCGCTTAGCATTTTGNCGAATCCAACGGACAGCTGATTTACCGTCACGAACACAATGAAATGGCTTGGTACGATGACGACTAGCAACACGATAATCTGCCGCCATTGCAATCATACCCTTCGAGGCGAGATAACGACAGTGTTCCTGAAACTGTTTAGGTGTGCCTCCATTCCAACCCCCACCAAAAAAAAACACGATCGCGGGCCTTTTACTAATGGCCTTATGGCGCTGGGGTTCGTATATGTAGATCTTCAGCTGAACATCACCAATGATCTTATANACCTCGGCGCGCGATCCAGGTAGATCGAAATTGCTTTCGTATTGCCACTTCTTTTCCTGCGCCGNCAAGGGAAATGTTACAAGTAACGCAACGGTTGATATAATAACTTTTTTATAATTCTTCAAATATCGAACTTGATGATTTGCCGAGCGACCTCGCCCTGGTCAAGTGCGTCAAATCCCTCGTTGACCTGATCAAGGGTAACGAATCGACTATTCAAAATATCCACNGGAAGTTGACCTTCTCGGTACAACTGCAGAAAACGCGGAATGTCTCGCTTGGGAACNCATGACCCCATATAGGAACCCAAAATCTGGCGTTCCTCAGCAACAAGTGATAAAGCCGGAATCTTCAACTCTCTANCNGGATCAGGTAACCCAACTGTAATTGTGCGCCCACCTTTACGCGTGGCAGCGTACGCTTGCCCAAGCACCTTCTCGCTGCCCACTGCCTCAAACACATCCACTGCACCACCACCGGTCAAATCGCGCATGGCAGACACTGGGTCGACCTCCGAAGCGTTGATCACGTGCGTAGCCCCNGCCTGTCTGGCCAGCTCCAGTTTATTCTCCAGCATATCAACTGCAATGATCGGGTACGCACCAACGAGCTTGAGGCCCATCACCACGCTGAGGCCAACACCCCCAAGACCAAATACTGCTGTCGAAGTTCCCGGCTGAACCCTAGCTGTGTTTACCACCGCACCAACGCCGGTCATGATCGCGCACCCGAACAATGTAGCCACGTCAATCGGATACGACTTGTCGATCTTCACCAACGACTCTGGTACCGCCACCGTGTACTCAGAGTAACCAGAGACACCCTGATGATGGTTCACCTCTGCTCCATCGCTAAAGGCAAAACGACGACCACCATGCAGTAGTTGACCGGTGATTGCCGCCTCGAAAGCCGGTTCGCACAATGGCGCACGNCCCACGGCACACATCGNGCAACCACCACAACAGGGNACAAACGAAAACACNACGTGATCATCCGGCTTCAAGTCCTTCACCCCAGGGCCAACGTCACGTATGATCCCCGCCGCCTCGTGCCCCAAAACCATTGGAACAGGGCGTGGACGCGAACCGTTGATCACCGACAGGTCGGAATGGCACAAACCGGCGCCAGCCACCTGCACCAGCACCTCTCCCTCCTTTGGCCCATCAAGATCCACCTCCTCAATCGAAAGCGGCCTCGACTCTGCATAAGGCCGGGGTAACTCCATATGTCGAAGAACAGCCGCCTTGGTTTTCATGCCCCACAAACTACCGTCCGCTTGACCAAGCGCAAAGGCAAATCCCCCACCTAGCAAGGTGATATTATATAAACCGATAACCCTAGCGGAGTCTCAAACTAATCCTNACATATAAAGTGACGCCTAAAGGAGCGTAAACATTCGTGAATGAGTTTGGCTTGAATCGAACGGTGGGTTATTGGCTACTTGGCGGAGCGCAAGACGGTGACGGATGAGTTTTCAGCGAGCGAAGCAGAGTCAGAGCCCACAATGGTTTTGATCAGTGAAACACTGACCAATCAACGGCTCGACCGCTATTTGACCACACAGTTGACGCACATTTCAAGGGGCTGTATTCAGCGACTTATGCGGGAAGGCTCCATCCTCGTTGACGGCAAACCGGCCAAGCCAACGCAGCATCCGGTTGCAGGCCAGACAGTCGAGATCAAGTGGCCGGTGCCTAAGCTAATCGAGGCCAAGCCGGAGAATTTGCCGCTGGAGTTGTTGTTCGAGGACGACGATCTGGTCGTAGTCAACAAGCCAGCCGGCATGCCCACCCACCCCGGATATGGCCACGAATGTGGCACACTGGTCAATGCACTCCTGCACCACTGCGCCGGAAGCTTAAGTGGGATTGGTGGAGTGATGCGCCCCGGCATTGTGCATCGCCTGGATATGGACACAAGCGGTTGCATTGTTGCCGCCAAGAACGACTCCACCCACCTCGGTTTAGCCGCCCAGTTCAAGGAACGCAGCGTGGAAAAAATTTATCATGCCATCGTGGCCGGACAATTGATCAACGAAGAAGGCGAAATCGATGCTCCGATAGCAAGACATCCGATCCATCGCAAATTAATGACGGTTCAGCCCGGTGCAAGTCGCCACGCCCGGACCGGTTGGCGTGTGCTTGAGCGCCTTACTAATTGCACCCTAGTCGAGGCCAAGCTCTACACCGGTCGCACGCACCAGATTAGGGTACACTTCAAACACATCGGATTTCCATTGTTTGGCGATATATTGTATAGTTCTAAAGCAACAACGCANTTGTCCAACGANAGCGGTGTCTGTGCAACGCGTCAAATGCTACACGCCCGGTTGTTANCTTTCTCTCATCCGCGCCACAGCAAGCGGCTTACATTCGAGGCCACTTGGCCAACGGACTTTGAACGGGTGATCAACGAATTACGCAGCACTAGAACGAACTCATGACAGAACTCTGGATCGGATACGGCATCGTGATGATAATCATGTTCATCGGTGTACTTGGCAACCTCATACCTGGCATACCTGGGACTCCGCTGATCCTGGCAGGGGCCCTCGGACATCAGCTTTACTTTGCCGAACAAGGAGATGCCGGCTGGGGCTGGTTTGCGGTACTGTTGGCTTTAGGACTATTGGCCCTCGGACTAGATTATTTAGCTACACTGCTTGGCGCTAAGAAATTGGGCGCGTCATGGCGGGGCATGGTGGGCGCAGTGATCGGTGTGATCGTAGGAGTGTTTGTATTCCCACCGATCGGACTGATTGTAGGGCCGTTCGTTGGGGCAATGGGCTTCGAGTGGGCATTCGGACGAGAAGCCCGTGAATCTGCAAAGGCCGGGTTCGGCGCGGTGCTTGGCTTGGCGTTGGGTGTGCTTGGCAAGCTAATCTGCTCGGTGGTAATGATGGCGCTGTTCGCGTTCGCCGCTTGGCCCAGTAATGAAAAGCAATTGGAAACTATGCAACCAAATACCCTGAGCGAGCCTTCTTTGCCGGAAGTTTAACCCATATCGCTGGACTTTTCGTTTTTGAGCAGTGCCCGCATGGCCTCGGCTGCTGCTTGGCCCAACTCATCATTTTTAGCCTCGTCACCGAGACGATCATTGCTTTCTGACAAATCTTCGCCAAGCAATTCCATCGACTCTCCATAAAGCTGAGTTGCTGCCTTCTTTTTGTCCTCGTTCATTGACAAAAATGATGCCAAAGCCTCCTGAAAAACTCAACCAGCTGAAAAAACTATTTTTTTTGAGTTTACCGTTGCCAAAGCCCGTTCACAGGCGTAGCAAGGCCAACCAATGAAGTCGTTAAAAATGAACACTTGGAAAGCCATTTTGGCTATTGGAAATGCTATCTTCCTTTCCCTGCCCGCCACCCAAGCCGCCGACGGGTGGCTTGTAGACTTTGACAAAGCCAAAGCCCAGGCTGCCAAGGAGGGCAAAAGTATATTAATGGAATTCACAGGTTCCGACTGGTGTCCACCTTGCAAGGCACTTGCCAAGGGAGTCCTTAATCAGGATGTGTTCAAGACCGAAGCCCCTAAGAATTTCGTACTACTCAAACTCGACAACCCACGTGACAAGTCCAAGCAAACCCCTGAAGAAATCGAACAGTACAAAACCATGAGCGCGAAATATGGTATTCAGGGAGTGCCAACTATTTTTCTTACTGACGAAAAAGGTCGCCCCTACTGGCAGACCGTAGGCTACAGCGGCGACCCGGCCGACAAGTACGTAGCAAACCTGAAAGAACAACTAGGTACCTTAGCCAAACGCGACGAAGCATTTGCTAAAGCGGAGAAGGCATCCGGTGTGGAGAAGGCCAAACTGCTATCAGATGGACTCTCGCTGGTCTCAGAAGAATTAGCTCTCAAGACCTACAACGATGTGGTCTCAGAGATCATCAAATTAGACTCCGACAATAAGGCAGGCCTCAAAGCCAAGTTCGAGGGGCTCAAACAGAACGTCTCATTCAAGGCAGAACTCGAAACCATTATGCGCAGCGGACCCGGCGAACCGGAAGACACCGTCGCCAAGATCGACAATCTGATCGACAAAAATAAGCCCACCGGTGAGGCTTTGCAGGAAGCCATCTTTATGAAGGGAGCGATTCTTTTCCAATCCGACAAAGACAAAGCCAAGGAATTTCTACTCGAGGCTAAGAAACATGCTCCTAATAGCGAGACCGGCAAGCGCATCGACGGCATTCTTGATCAGTTTTTCAACAAGAGCGAATAGCCTCAACCGCTGCAGGAAGCTCTCAGCACACAACTAAAGATTAAGTTCTTTCTTATTAATACTCATAAAACAGCCTTCTTTCGATTTAAAAAGGCATTGACAGGTGTGGACCCACGGGGTTGCATCCCTCCCTACCTGACGGGTGTANCCCTTCATTCTCAGTATAACGTGTGTGACCGGACATACACTAAATGAGCGAACAGACCTTTAACATCGCCATCGTTGGCCTCGGTTTTGGGGCNGAGTTCATTCCAATNCATCAAGCTCATCCCAACGCAAACCTTGTGGCCGTCTGCCGACGCAATGAGGCGGAGATGAATGCTGTTGCCAATCAGTTCGATATCGGGAAACGCTATACTGATTACGACGAACTGCTGAAGGATCCGGAGATTGATGCAGTGCACATCAACTCCCCCATCCCCGATCACGCACCGCAATCGCTCAAAGCTCTGCGCGCTGGCAAGCACGTTATGTGCACCGTACCGATGGCAACCACCATCGATGAATGCGAAGAGCTGTGCAAAGCCGTCGACGAGACCGGCCTCAAGTACATGATGGCCGAGACAGTCGTATACAGCCGCGAATTTCTGTTCATTAAGGAACTTTACGATAAGGGTGAATTGGGAAAATTGCAGTACCTCGCTGCGAGTCATCCACAGGACATGGATGGCTGGCCGAGCTACTGGGAGGAGATGATCCCGATGCACTATGCCACACATGTAGTGAGCCCATGCCTCGGCATGGTCGATGGACTTGCAGAGTATGTCAGCTGTTTCGGCAGCGGCACTGTTAGGGATGACATTGCACAAAAGAGCGGCAACAAGTTCGCCGTCGAAAGCTGCCATATTAAAATCAAGGATAGCGATCTTTCTGCACATATCTGGCGTTTCCTTTACGATGTCGCCCGCCAATACCGCGAGAGCATCGACGTCTACGGCAGTAAGAAAAGCTTCGAATGGACCCTCGTCGAAGGCGAACCGAGCATTCTGCACGTGGCCAAACGACCCGAAGCGGAAATTCCTGAAAAGGTGGATATCCCCGACTACGCTCACCTGTTGCCCGAGCCGATACAGAAATTTACCCAGTCCATCGAAGACGCCGACCATTTGTCCTTTGTGCAGGGTGGCGGCCACGGGGGTAGTCACCCGCACATGGTCAACGAATTCCTGAGCGCGCTTGTTGAGGACCGAGACCCATGGCCCAACGCCAAGACCTCCGCCAACTGGACTTGCGTCGGCATCTGTGCCCATCAATCCGCCGAACAAGGCGGCGCCCGAGTCGATCTCCCTGCGTTTACAATCTAATTTTTAACCCAAACTACTAACAACAAAAATATGAGCAACGAAAACAACAAATCACCCGTTGATATGTTCCTCTTTTGGGGATGTTTCATCGCGTTGATCACAACCGCGTTCGCGTTTATCACACGAGCGTTTTTGGTGAACACTCCTAGCTTGTGGCCGGCAGCCTTTGGATTGGATGCGGTTCAAGGGCAGGAATTGTTCGGAGCCGGCATATGGCCGTTCGCGATCAGTATCATCGTTTTCAGTCTGATTATCGACAATGTCGGATACAAGACTGCAATGATTTTCAGTTTCGTCTGTTATGCACTCTATGCAGCGATGGCATTCATGGCTCACGGAATCGTGAGTGGCGCTGAAGGCGATGCATTGGCCGATGCACAGGCAAAAGCTTACAACTATCTTTACGGAGGATCGGTCATCCTCGGCTTGGGTAACGGCACCGTGGAGGCATTCATCAACCCGGTCGTAGCCACTATGTTCCATAAGGAAAAGACCAAGTGGTTGAACATCCTGCACGCTGGTTGGCCGGGTGGTTTGGTGTTAGGAGGTCTGCTGACCATCGCACTTGGAACACAGGCTGCCGAAGACTGGCGTATCTTGATTTACCTAATCGCAATTCCAGCGATTGTCTTCTTGGTTATGCTGATCAAGGCGAACTTCCCGGTGAATGAGCGTGTTGCCGCGGGCACATCCTATAAGGAGATGTTGGCAGAGTTCGGTGCGATCGGTGCCCTTATTGCCACAGCTATGATCTTTGGACAATTGGGACAAGTCTTCGGCTGGAGTGCAGGGCTCACTTGGGGCCTTGTTGCTGTTGCCACCATTGGCTATGGCCTTTATTGCCAATCGGTTGGTCGCCCAATTCTGATCTTCCTCTGCTTGATCATGATGCCGCTGGCCACCACTGAGTTGGGTACGGATGGCGCGATCACTGGCATCATGGGTGAGCCGATGGAAGCTGCCGGATGGAATGCACTTTGGGTGTTAGTATACACTTCGGCTATCATGATGGTTCTCCGCTTCTGGTTTGCCGGCCCAATAGTTGAAAAGTTGACTCCAATCGGCCTGCTGATTGTTTCGGCTGGACTGGCAATAGTTGGCTTGTTTTTCCTCGCGACCGCTGAAGGTATCGCAATGATCTTCATCTTTGCCACACTGTACGGCTTCGGCAAAACGTTTTTCTGGCCAACCATGCTAGGTGTCGTTTCCGAGCAATGTCCAAAAGGCGGTGCGCTCACTTTGAATGCCATTGCTGGTATCGGCATGCTAACAGTGGGTATTGTTGGCGGGCCGCTTATCGGCAAAATGCAGGAGGATTCCGTGGCCAATACTCTGCCTAAGGAAACTTACGAAAAAATCTCTGTTGAAAACTCCTACCTTTTGGGTAAATACACAGCAGTCGCCATGCCTAAAGTGGATGAGCTGGAAGGCGCAGCCGAGTTAAAGGAGGAAATCAAGAAAGCACAGCAAGGTGCCTTGGCGAATATTACGATTTTCCCGCTGGTGATGCTCGTCTGCTACATTACCTTGTTCCTCTACTTTAAGGGACGCGGAGGATACAAAACCGTCGAAATTGGCGGTGACGGTGGCGGAGCAGCCCACTAGTATCTAATACAGAATTCCCAAAAGGGCGGCCGAATGGCCGCCCTTTTTTGTCGCTTGAACAAGAGAAGAACTTCGAATCTAATAAACTATCAACCTCAAGTGCTTACCCACTTGTCTGGAACAGCTATGCCGCTTAGCGTTTGCAACTCCGTGCAAAATGTACTGATCGCGACGATGCTTGCGACCGTATCCGCCGGCAAGGAAAAGGCTATACGGCTTTATGAGCTCCAGCCCGACTCTGAGAAACTGGTGCAACACGAGCAATACAACCTACTAGGTTCACCAGATTCACAGTTTGTCAGCCCAGATGGGCAACGGCTATACGTCTCGGTCCGCAGCGCCAACAGCGTAGCCGCATTTCACATTGATAAAGTCAAAAAAAACTGGTTCCACTTGGCGCAAACGACATCGGCGCAAACGCAGCATATGTAGCCACCGATCAGTCCGGNAAAACNCTGCTNTGGGCTAGTTACAGTGGCGGCGTGGNAGGCAATCATGCGCTGGCACCGGATGGCTCTGTTAAGCCGGGAGAACTCAGTCGAATCGAGANCCAGCGTTGCGCACANGCCATCCTTACGGACCCCTCTAATCGATTCGCATTCGTGCCCCACACCGGGCCAAACGCAGTTTACCAATTTCGCTTCGATGCCGGATCGGGTAAACTCATAAAAAACAATCCGCTCACTGCTAGTCCAGCTGCCGGTCTTGAACCANGGCATCTGGCTTTTCACCCCCAAGTTGCCGATCGTGTACTGCGACGATGAAAAGGGGGANAGCGTCACGGCATACCATTTCAACCGGTCAACTCAAGGCATTCCACACATGCAGCACATTGCCGTAGGGATTCGACGGTAGCCAAAACACCTGTGCAGATATTGAAATCACCCGGGATGGGCGACACGTGTATGCNTCAAACCGAGGCCACAATTCCATCGCAGGTTTCTCGGTAGACACCAAGACCGGCAAGCTCACGAGCATCGGCCAATTCTCAACCGGTAACNCTCCGCGCTCCTTTAACCTAGATTCGGACAACCATTGGATGGTNGCAGCCGGTCAACGCTCTCACGACCTGCATGTGTACAAACGCGACGATACACGCCAGCCTAAAACGGATCCATCAGCAACCCACTGGCCAAGGACCGTCGTGGGTACAATTCATCCNTAGAGACTCTAAGTAGCACAGATACTCGNTTGGACAAGCGNGGNGGTTATTCCTTGAGGCGTGCTCTGTAGTAGNTCAAACGCTGGTCGGCTGTCATCGANGTAAAATCGGGTGAACCATTGGGCTTGATAGGCCAACNGGCATTAGTCGNTTTGCTGTTAGCCAATGGGTTGGCCGCCATTGTCACGCTGGTGTTACCGGCCTCACCTCCATATCGCATCGACTGCTCGGTCAACTCGAGATCCTGCTCCAGCGACAGCTTGGGCGTGATACCTTTCCCCTGCAGCACTCCGTGATAGGCATGAACGGCTTCCTCAGGCGAAATCTTGTCCTCCGATATCAANCGGAGAAACTCAATGAAGGCTAGTTGATGCTCTGCGTTATTAATCTTTCGCCCAAATAGGGCCAGGCGNGCGCCGTACTTTTTGGCATCGTGCAGCAGTCGAAATGCGTCGTAGGTAGTGCCAGCGCTGCCGCCCAGCACGCCGACAGCCATGTTGGAATCATACTGACAAATCTCCTCCATGTAGCGCGGGCCGTGATAAACAATCTTGAGAAATACTGGCCGCCCAGCATCNGTGATCCCNGCTAGAGTGCGCAGAATCTGGTCATTTATAAACGCNCCCAGCTTATCCTGCGAGATGCCACTATCGACGTTGGGATCAAATACCTCGAGAAAGTAACGGAAGCGCTTTCGCTCGGCCTCCTCGCGGAANGCATGGAACGCCTCAAGCGTTCGCTTGTCCTGCTCGATGTCATTGAGATAAGTAACAGAGTACAGACCTAGGTTGGCCCCGGGAAATGAGTTGGTGCTGCGGTCGCAGTCCAGTTGACCGCATTGGATGTGGTCTATGCTCGCAGAACGAAACGGCTGTGCTGGTCGGCTNAGGTAATTGCCGTGACGTGCGGCCCATACATCGGTTGCATCATTTGCACGTGCAGCAGGAGTGATATGTGAATCTCGAAACAGACCTTCCTTGATGGTAAGTTGCTCATTGACGTGAGCCGACATGAGCAAGATATCTACCAACCCCTGCTCTACTACCTCGCGGGTGATGTCGAGAAACTCTGGTAAATTACGATAACCGAACTCATCACGTGTCCAGATCTCCGGGGAGAACTGTGCCGGGTGAGCGCCTNGACCCGAGAGGTAACGGCGGTGGCCAAGCGCGCGTATGCCAAATGCCATGTCGGGGTCCTTGGCATCGGCAATGATAAATGAATCGCGCNCATCAGGGTTCTCCCTGTAGGCAGCNAGTTTGGCATCTAACGATTTCATTGGGCACTTAGCCAANTAACAGTNACTCAACCCTTAAGGCGATTCAGAATCTCATCGGTCACTGCCTTAACAACAGTCTCGGCTTCAGGATCGGTCTCGGTGGCACTATCGCCAGCATTTGNCGGCACANCACAGGTCACACCTGGACGCCACTCGTCGTTGTCGCATAACTCGCATTCCTTNAGACCAATGCGAGGATCCGGTACTCCGAGCTTTTGTTTAATCTCCAGCAAATCCTGAAGGTGCTTGGGTGAAAATTGTTTCGGTTGCACACCCAGTTGNGTCGTAACCAGCACGGTACGGCAATAGGCCTCTACAATCTCCATCTTGAAGTATGCGTCCTCGATNGTGTTNCTCCACGAAACAACGCCGTGATTTTCCATCAACACCGTGTTATGTTTGTCGACCAACTCGGCCACCTTGAGTCCCATCTCGGGTGTACCCGGTGTCTCGTAAGGAGCAATTGGCACGCGACCAATGAACACCTCAATCTCCGGGATCATGCAAGTCGGCGGCTGAACACCGGCCACAGCAAACCCTGTGGCATAAGGCGGATGCGCATGCGATACCGCACGGGCCTTTGGCTGCGCTTTCATGATCGAAAGATGCATCAGGATTTCACTGGTNCGCTTCTTCACACCAGCCAATTGGTTCCCATCAAGGTCGACGAGGCAAAGATCCTCTGGTTTCATGAAACCCTTGGAAACGAGTGTGGGGGTGCAAAGNACCACGTCTTGTGTCAGACGGATCGAAAGGTTGCCACCGTTGCCATCGACATAGGCACGCTGCCAAAGCCGTCGACCCACGTCACAAATCTGTTCCTTCAACTCGTGTACCGCCGGACTGTTAAACAGTCGATCAAGGTCGGCCTTGGGCGAGTTGGCACGAACAGACTCATCAACACCGTGATCATCTACCGGCCCGACACTCGCTGNCGCGGACACCGTTGACACGGCGGATACTCCCGCNCGCTTAGCTCTCTGAATACCAAGTTCGTTAAGACGGTCACGAGCCGATGGAGTAATCACAGCATCGGAAGGGATACTCCCCAGCNCGCCACTACGGTGCAGTTCGTCGATGTCTTTTTCGCTGAAAACCTTCTTCATCTCTTTAATAATTAGTTTTTCGGTTGGTGATAAACCGTATCCACAAGGGCGGCGTTAATAGCATCGACTGGGGTTGGTTTCGGGAAAGGTGATGCCGCCTCACGCCCTTCGATGAACCCGATAGTNTGTCCAACANTGCCACCCAGAGCGTCGTAAACCACTAGACTCGACTCCGGCGTCATACCGGCAGGCGGCTCCTCACCACTCTGGAATTNATCAGCGGTGTANGGGTTGACCACCAGCCAGCGTGCCCCCTCGAATGNGGGAATCGTCTGGCTAAGCGTTACGCGNCCTATGACCTTACCCAGTCTCACGNCGTTTTCTCCTCCTCCATAGGGTCGATAATGCCGGTGATCATCATGCGCACTGGACTTCTATTGTCACCCACTGCTTTTCGCGCAGCTAAGCCGTCGGACGACACGACCACACGCTGGTGCATGCCCGCGCCGTAAGGGTCGATGGCAATAATCGGCGTGCCATCGTTCTCTCCCTCAAGATTAATCGGCTGGCAGACCACCATTCGCCAGCCGTCGAGACTGGGGTGTTTGCGGGTTGCCACGATATTACCTTCGACTCGAGCCAGACGCATGCTCAGTAAATCCTCAAGTTATCGACCATCACGCAGCGGCGCACTCGGGTAAACGTCCGAGGGTTGGTCACGCCCTCGCCGGTCGGTGTGGCAATGGAAAAGCTCAGGTACCCTTCGCCGCCCAAACCAAGCCCAGCCATACTTGGCCCATTTTTCACAAACAACGTCGTGTCAAGCGCCCGACCCATCGCCGTCATATGATTGACATCGTGAGAATGGATGATCGCGGTGTGACGGTAGTTGTGCTCGGACTTCTTGGCAGCCTCAATGCCTTCTTCAACGCTACCAACACGCACGATCGGTAGCATCGGCATCATTTGCTCCTCCTCAACATAGAGATGATCGACACTCGTTTCGGCGAAGAGCAACTGCGTTCCGGCAGGAGTGTTGATCCCGGCAGCCTGCGCAAGCACNGGTACATCCTTACCTATGAAATCCTTGTTGGTCGAAGCATGACCGCAGCCAGCACCTTGGCCCTCCGNAAACACGAACGCTGCCTGAGTCAAAGCATCAAGTTGCGAACTGTTCAGCCGAACTGCAGCATGACGTTCCATAGCGGACATAAACGCATCCGCAATACTGTCCAGAACGAACACCTGTTTTTCGCCGATGCATAGTAGGTTGTTGTCGTATGCGGCACCCTGCACCACACAACGGGCCGCACGTTCAATGTCAGCCGTAGTATCAACCAACACCGGAGGATTGCCAGGGCCGGCACATATAGCACGTTTGCCNGTCTGCATCGCAGCAGCAACGACGCCCGGCCCACCGGTCACACATAAAAGGCGCACGTTCTCGTTAGCACACATTTCCTTGAATGAATCAAACGTCGGCTGCTCAATGATGCAGGCAATGTTTTCGATGCCGNTAGCACGATGGATCGCCTTGTTGAATTTTTGAACGGACATCGCAGCACATCGCGCAGCAGCCGGATGCGCGTTGAAAACCACNGCGTTTCCGGCCGCCACGATGTTAACAATGTTACCGGCCAGCGTCGGGATCGAGTGCGTCGACGGAGTCACCGCACCTACCACTCCGAACGGGGTGTATTCCTCGAGCGTAATACCATTGTCGCCGCTGAGTCCATTCGGACTGAGCCANTCGACTCCCGGCACATCCNGGATAATGTGGAGTTTCTCGATCTTGTGGTCGAGACGACCNATCTTGGATTCCTCCAGTTCGATNCTTCCCCATTCATCGGCGTTGTCCTCNCACATCCCTTTAACAATTTCGATGATCTTACGCCTAGCCTCGACGCCCTGNTCGCGCAGTTGGAGGAAGGCCTTGGCCGCCGCATCACAGGCATCATTCGCATTTTGAAACACGCCAAAATCCTTGCTGCTGCTGTTTTTNCCACTACAGCCGCATGAGCCCTTGTCTTCACTGACTACCTGCGAGGCGGAAGTTCCCCCCCCCAACCGACCAAGGACGTCCTGGATCACATCACGGATCAATGCTTCGTTCACTGCATTCGCCATGTTAAATTTTTAGATTTATGTTTTTACTTGTTTGGCCCAACGGGACTAGGCATCACCATCCGTCTTCGCGTCAAAGATCACTTTGCCAAGCGCATCGACCGAGTCCACAATACCCACCACAACTGCATCCACTGGGGCGCTCTTCATGTTTGGAGCCAACCGGGCAGAACTGCCTTGGGTGAACATCACCAACTCCCCCTCTCCGGCTCCAACCGAGTCCACCGCAACGATGGTGTTTTTGCCGGGGNGAAACTTAGCCGGATCGCTTTCGTCAACCAGTTGGGGGCGAACAAGAAGCAGCTTACGGCCGCTCAGCCCATCGTCTTTCTTGGTAGCGACAACCGATCCCTCTACTCGGGCAAGGAACATGCCTGTGCCTCCTTATTTCTTAGTTTTGGGTAGGACGGCACCGACGTCACTGTGCGGACGCGCGATGACGTGCACGCTGACGATTTCGCCGCCTATGGCCTTAACCGCCTCTGCNCCGGCATCCGTCGCAGCCTTNACGGCAGCAACATCACCGGTGACGCAGGCGCTNACAAGCGCGCTACCTACCTGCTGCACCGGGCCGGACAACTCTACGTTGGCCGCCTTAAGCATGGCATCAGTTCCTTCCACCAGGGCGACAAGGCCCCGCGTTTCTATTAGTCCTATTGCTTGTTGAGACATATCAGTTTGTTTGTTTTCTTGGTTAAAAAATCAGTTTCGGTTGTGTTCCAAAAATCGTTTCACTTCACGGGCCACCACTAACTCCTCATTGGTCGGTATAACCATCACTTTCACTGGTGCATCCTCGGCGCTGATGACCGCTTCCTCGGCCTGAATCGCCTCGTTCTTCTCCAGATCTAAACGGATGCCTAGCTGGTCCAGATTGGCGCATATCTCTGCACGGNTGCCAGTTCGGTTTTCTCCAATGCCAGCAGTGAATACGAGCGCATCGAGCCCGTTGAGTTGCGCAAAGTAAGCACCTATCCAGTGCCGCGCCGAGTGCACGAACACATCAAGTGCAAGCCGAGCATCCGCGTCCCCGGCATCCGCCTCGGACTGAATGTCACGAATGTCATTGTGACCCCCACTCATTCCCTTCAGACCACCCTGGCTGCACAACGCCTTCTCCACCTCATCAACCGAAAGACCATCACGCCGCATCATGTGCAGCACTGCCATCGAATCGAGGTCCCCTACACGGTTGTTGTGAGGCAGNCCGGATTGTGGGCTCAGGCCCATGCTGTTGCCGATCGCCGCTCCGTTGAGAATGCCAGTGACTGATGAGCTGCCACCAAGATGACACGACACCACCCGAAACGGCGAGCCATCCACCAGCGAGGCACCGTTNTCGACNTAAAGGTTNCGTGCGCGGTCGGCTACATCCTCACGGTCGAGCAGTTCCGCTGANCGTTCTGCGATGAACTTATGGCTNGCTCCATGAAAACCCCAACGCCTTACCCCCGCCTCATACCAGCTCTTCGGCACAGCATATCGGTTCGAAGCCTCCGGAGCCCATTGGTAAAAAGCGGTCTCAAATAGCCCTACCAGAGGCACTGAAGGTATTTTCTGGGCAAACAGCTTTATACCTCGGATGTAAGGCGGGTTGTGAGCCGGCGCAACATAGTTGCAGACCTCCATCGACTTGACCACTTCAGCCGTCAACTCAAGACAGCCGGTGCACCCCTCGGCCATGATNGTCTTGAAGCCTACGGCCGCAAGATCGGCCTCAGTCGCAATCCAATTGCCCTCCTTCAACTCTGCCAANACCTGTTCAATCGCCACGGCATNGTCAGTCACCCGTTCCATGCCGCCCCTAGCCAACACCTCTCCGTCACCGCTCGTAAAATCAAACAAGCGGTACTTCANCGAAGTCGACCCAAGATTGGCGATGAGAATTTTCATGTTGATCAGGCCAAGCGCTNGGCCAATTGGCCTACGACAGCCACTCGCCTAGACCCTTGAGATCCTCGTGCGGCCGAGGGATAACCTGAACACTAATAACTTCGCCAACGTCCGCGGCTGCAGCCGCACCGGCATCTGTAGCCGCCTTCACAGCGGCCACATCGCCACGATAAAAACCGGTTACCAGACCGCTACCGACCTTGTCCCAGCCGGTCATCGTCACGTTCGCCGCCTTCAAAGCGGCATCACTAGCTTCCATCAACGCGCAGAAGCCCTTGCACTCGATCATTCCAATTGCTTGTTCAGCCATGATTTTATTCTAATTGATNATTGCGGTTATTTGTTAGCCCTGCCTGGCGGATTGTCGAACGCCTTAAGCAGGTCCTCATGAGGGCGCGCGATCACATGCGAACTCACCAGCTCGCCCACCCTGGCNGCAGCATTGGTACCTGCGTCCACGGCGGCCTTGATGCTGCCCACGTCTCCCTTGGCCAACACGGTGATGAAGCCGCCCCCAATCGGGACGGTCTTTATCAGACCTACGTTAGCTGCCTTGACCATGGCATCGCTGGCCTCAACGCTGCCAACGTATCCCTTGGTCTCGATCATTCCTAGTGCTTCACTCATGATGTTTTTACTTTGGGTATAAATAAATTGAACTACTTGGCCAGCTCGCAATACGTGTCCGGCTTGAGGTTCACCGCGTTACCTTCATCGGTGTCGATATGCACCTCCAACTTGAAACTATCGTCCACCCGCACCAACATTTCGTCGAAGGACACCGCACATGGCCCGCCGATTTTCAGCTTCATACGATCCCCTGCCGATACACCATAAAACGCCGCGTCCTCCGGGTGCATATG
>PBKH01000076.1 GCA_002721375.1 Verrucomicrobiales bacterium | reverse complement strand
TGTCGCAGTTAAGTAGCTCGGATAGTAGCTTAGTGTTTACGGCGTTGATGCCACGGTATAGCCATACAGCTTCGGTCTGATGATGGCGATACCTCGGGTCTTTAGAGTCGAGGTTAGCCACCCATTTGTTGAGGAAATCCTTGACCTTTGCCGGGTTCCGCTCACGTAGCTCACGTTTGGCCCAATATCGGTAGCGGTACTCGGGGCGCTTAAGGATGTTGAGCAGTTGGTCAAGTGATGCACCGTGAATCTTTGGCATCTGTTGTCGCTTTGCTCCCTTGGGCATGATGCGAAAGATGCGTCCGCTGACCCGGTCGCGTCGTTTGTCTCGTAGTGAGTATTGGGCGTGGCCCTTGACCGGGTTGTACCAGTCGCAAACGTACATCGCGCCATCTGGACCGTATCGCAGGTCGACCGGGATAAAGCTTAGGTTTTTAGAAAAAACAATGTTGCTGACATACTCTTCAGTGAAGCCAAAGTCAGACTCATTCCAGCGATGGAATTCGACGCGGTTGGTGGGCTTGTATCGAACTTTGACGAAACCACCTTGCATTTCGTCGGGCCAGTTGGGGAAGTCAACAAATTCTTGGCCGCAGGTACCGGAGTAGGCGTGCAGACCGACCGGTCTTGGATGTTGGCCGGGATAGGTCGGATCAAGCGAGTGGAATGCTTGTGCATAGATTGGGTAGCTGGCCATGTGCTGGCCCCAGTCGTCAAAAGTGACTCCCCACGGGTTGGTGCTCATGTGGGTGCCAAACGGGGTCAGTCGGTGACTGTTTGGCTCGAAGCGAAACCAGCCGCTATCCCTTTGTCGAACTGGCCCATATGGTGTTTCGATTTGGCTGTGGTGAAAGATTCCCTCGCGAAATATCAGGTCGCCATCCGGTGTCCACGCGAAATCATGTAGCGCGTGGTGAGAGTCCTCGCAGCCGAACCCGGTGAGTACCTTCTCACGGAAGTCAGCACGGCCATCACCGTCTGTATCCTGTAAGAACGTGAAGTGCGGTTCCTCGGAAACGTACAGTCCACCATCGCCAAACTCAAACGACAACGGGATGTGCAGGTCATCGGCAAATACGGATGTCTTATCTGCGCGACCGTCGTTATCGGTATCCTCCAGGACAACTATTTTGTCGTTCGGCTCGTTGCCGGGATAGATGTGGGGGTACGTGGTGGAGCAGCTAACCCAAAGGCGTCCTTGAGAATCCCAACGCATCTGGATGGGGCAGGCGAGTTCCGGAAAATCTTTCTCGGAGGCGAATAGATTCACGTCGAATCTAGGGTCGATCTCAAATTCGTTTAGTTCAGCCTCCGGTGATAGCAATCGGTTCGCACCTCGGCTCTGCTTAGTCGCAGGCAGTGGCGGAACGTTGGAGTCGTCGATCTTCACCGGAATCTGTTTGCCCGCCGCGATGTCCCAGATGCGTTGATCGCGATTCGAGGTCATGATGTCAAAGTTGCGCATTGCCGGGAGGAAATCGAGATAGCCATAGCTGCGGTTGCGATTGCCGGTATAGTAAAACGTATTCACGGGACGAAAGCGGCGAAAGAACTGTTTGTTTTTCTCGAGTACAGTTGTGCGAATCTCCTCGTTGAAAACCGGTGTTTCTTGATCGAAAGCCGCGTCAAACACCAACTTGGCGAAGAGTTGATATCCGGCATCATTTAAGTGACATCCATTGAATGTGAGGTGGCTTTTAGGAGATCGCATCGCTTTTTTTGTGGTTCCGAAAACGTCGATGAATCCAACCTTCTGCGCCTTGGCCACATTACGCATGGCGCGGGTGTAGAGGCGGATGTTTTTGTTGTTTTCTGCGGCAGCTACACCGGGGATATTTTCGTTGGCAACTGGGGATATCAGGACAAGCTGCGCTCCCTTTTTGCCATTGAACGCCTTGGCCTTGGTTTTCTTCACGAATTCGGTGAGTTTGCTTTTGAAGTCAACCAAGCCATCCGGACCAGCGAACGATTCGTTGAAACCGTATGCTGCGAAGACGATGTCGGCCCTAACGAAAACCAAGTGCTGATCTGTATCGGCAAAATTGGCAGGACGTGGCTGGTGGTTTAGAGAGTCCGCCGACCAGGGAAGATTTCGAATTGTCAGTTGATGATTTGGGAAAGCCTGATGGATGAGTGTTTCCAGATAGCCAAAGTCCTGCGAACGGTCGAGTAGTGTGTTGCCGACAAATGCGACACTCATTTTCGGTTCGATTCTGAGCGGCAGTTCGGTATCGACCGGTGAGGTGGTTTTTGGTCTGGGTGCGCTCTTTTCAAACAAGGCGTATTGCGTGAGATCCGGGCTTTCGATTGGTGTCTCTTTTCCGCTTGGTCTGTTTTGGCTGCCGATAGGCTGAGCCATTGGCGTTTTGTTAAGAGCGAAAACGACTATGATTGTGTAGAGTAATAGTTTCACTATTTGTCGTTTGGATCTTTATTAAATCGATTGGTTTTTGTGATCCAACGTAGCCCTTCCATTATGTGTTGGTGGCCAAATTTTGTGTCGAGTGATTTCACCTCATGACCAAGCTCGGTGTAGAAAAAGCGTCCGCCCTCGAATTCCCGAATCCAGCTAACGGGATGATCTTTGCCCATTGGTTTGCCACCTCGAGTCTTGAAATAATCCCTAACAGGATCGTAGCTGGCCTCATCGATTCGCAGCAAAACTTCAACGCCAGGAAGTCCGGTGACAGATTTATCATGATTGGTCCAGTCGGCCGTGTAGTAAAATTCCGGTCCATACCCCTTGACCGCGGGATGTTCCTTGTTTTTTGGATCTACGATGAGCTTTGCTTTCACGAAATCGGAATCGCTGTTGAAGTCGCAGCCTACGAGTTGGGTCCACCATGGCCAGGTGTTGTGGTGGACCGCAGCTGCGTGTAGAGCCATGATGCCGCCACCGGTCTTATGCCAGTCCTTCAGCTGTTTGCGCTGGGTTTCATTGAGCGATTTGCCGATGTCTGTGGTGCTGTTGAAGATNACGGCTTGATAGAGGTGTAANCGGGAGAAATCTTCCGGCGACTCTGTGACATCAAATTGNGCGCCGTATTTACNTCCGAGTTGAACCAGAAAGCTGTTCAGCTCTGGGATGGCAGGGTGGCGGTACCAAGCGGTTTTTGAAAAGATAAGAACGCGAGTTAGTTCGTTCTTGTTAGATTTGTTATCTTCGTGATTGTTTCCGTCATGAGCGTTCAGTTGTCCACTGGCTGAGTTCAGTACAAGCGTGCATATTATCAGGGTCTCGATGATTCGATATATGGAAAACATGGGGAGCGATCATCCGGTTTTGGCTCTGCCTTGCAAGCCGATTTGCCATCCTTTGTTTTGTGTTGAGAATTCGTCATAATTTAATAATTTCACGCAAGTTGTTGAGTTATCATGGTGGGCCTTTGCAAAAAAATCTCGGAGTCGGAAGCGTTTACGAACTTCATCCTATGCGTAATCGGTGTAGCTGCAGTGGTGGTGGGGATGCAAACTTATACTGAGTTTGAGCAGGAATACCGTACGATACTGGATGCATTAGATGCGGTAATTCTCGGGGTTTTTATCCTTGAGGCCATTATCAAGATCGTCGCTTGTGGTAGAAAGCCTCAAAATTACTTCAAAGATGCATGGAACNTTTTTGATTTTTCAATTGTGGTGGTATGTCTGCTGCCGATTCAGTCGAGCGAATTTGTCGCGGTGCTGCGATTAGCCCGGGTGCTGCGAGTTTTGAAGCTTGTCTCCGCGATCCCTCGATTACAGGTTCTGGTTGGAGCTGTGCTGAAAAGCATCCCGTCGATCGGNTATGTTTTNCTTCTTGCGACNCTACACTTTTACATCTACGGCTGCATGGCGACGTTTCTTTACTCGGAAAATGACCCGGTGCATTTTCGAAACCTACAAACCTCAATGTTGTCGTTGTTTCGGGCTGTGACACTGGAGGACTGGACCGACCTTATGTACATCAACATGTACGGTAGTGCTAACTATGGCTATGACGAGGCGTCTTATGGCATGTTGGCTAATTTGGGAATAGGGAAAGACCAAGTGATATCGAGCGCCTCACCATTTGGGGCTGCCCTGTTTTTTGTGAGTTTCATAGTCACCGGCGCGATGATCGTTTTGAACTTGTTTGTTGGCGTGATGTTGACCGGGATGGAGGATGCAAAAAAAGAGCAAGAACTTAAAAGTCGACTTGAGAATGAAATGGCGAACCAGATCAATCTGAAGGAGGAGTTTGCAAGGCTTGACCGTCACCTAAGGGATTTTACGGACGAGATGACACAAAGGCTTGAGGTGCTTAACAGGCTGGCCGAAAAACAAAACGGGAATAATGGTTCTTCGTAGATTCGGCTTGTGCTAGGGCGGGATCCAATAGACAATTTTTTCCAGGTTTTGAACGACATGACAAAAATAAAACAAACTTTGTTGGCGGCGATGGTCGGCATGCTACTTGTGAGTGGTTGTGCTACAGAGCCGGGCAAGAAAACGGCAGTTGGAGCCGGTGTTGGTGCAGTGATTGGCGCGGCGACGGGAGCCATTATCGGACACCAATCCGGCAATCGAGACAAAGGCGCCCTTGTGGGTGGCTTGATAGGTGCCGGTGTGGGTGGAGCCGTTGGTAACTCAAAGGAAGCCAAGGAAAAAAAGGCCGCTGCTCCGAAACCGCCTAACAAATAATTAGGCCTTGTATTTATTTTTAAGTGGGGGAGCCGATTTTTGGCTCTCCTTTTTTCTACTATGAAGGCGTTGTTTATCCACGCGCATTTTGATGACTTCGAGTTTGCTTCAGCCGGAACGTTTGAGATGTGGCGTCGGAAACTGGGTGGCGATTTTCATGCTAGGTTGGTCATTTGCACCGACGGTGCGGCTGGCCATCACCGGTTGTCGCGGGAGGAGACGGCACGCGTCCGATTGGCCGAGCAGATGGAGTCGGCGAAGCTGGCTCAGTGTGAGGTAGAGCCGTTGTTGCTGCCGAATGGTAAGTCGCCGCGCGAGGCCTGCCTGAAAGTGGACAGCGATTTGCTGGCGGCACTCTGGAAGGCGATCCGTGATTTCGAGCCGGATTATTTGTTTGCTCCGCCGTTGCCTTCAGATTCGATGGCCGGGCTGCACGTGGATCATGTGGCTGTGGCGGAGGCAGTGCGCAAGGTGGCTTACATGATTAATGTGCCGCATGCTTTCACACCGGAATACCCTTCCGCCGAGTCCGAGCCGAGTCCGAGCAAGGTGCCGGTCATACTCACCGCATATGATTCGTACATGTTCGGGGCAAATGCGTATGATTTGGCGGTGGACGTCAGCGCGGCATTTGATCTAATGGTGGACATGACTTGGTGTCATCAGTCTCAAGTGACCGAGTGGCTACCTTGGGTCGGACGGCACGATATGGACGTGCCGGCATCGAAGGAGGAATGGCGTTCGACCCTCGTGCATCGATTTACCAAGCGTAACCGTGAGCTAGGCCTAGAGGCTCAGCCAATGGCGGAAGTGTTTGGTGTTACCGCTTGGGGTGAAATCCCGACGCTTGAGCAACTCAAAACTGATCTGCCGAACCTCATCACTCCTTCCGAAACCGAAGCAAGCTTGTGCAAGCGCTTAAACCAGTGGCGTGGTCAATAAGCCTTTAATAACAGTTAAGTTCTGTATTACAGCTTGAGGCTTTTATAATCTCTTCTATTCTGCCGGCGACATGTCCACGCTGGATCAATTCGAGAGCGTCTTTAACGCCGCGTCCCGGGAAGTGTTCGCGCGGCAGCCGGTCGCGATCGATCGGGTGCTGCTTGTGCATGACCTTACGGAGCCCAAGCGAGATGATTTCCTCTACTTGACCAAGAGCTTTCTCTCTGTGCTTGAGGCCCGGGGCAAACCAGACTGGGAGCTGTTCGGAGGTGACAGTCCTTTCGGGATCCGAGAGGTGCTTGAAGCAGTGGAGCAGGCCAAGCCGGATTTGGTCGTGACGTATCGAGATCTTCACGGTGCCGCCGGGGAATGGCCACAGAGTCTGGGTCGGCATGTGGATGTGCTAACACAGGCAACGATGACTCCGGTGCTAGTTTTGCCGTGTCCAGAGAAGGGAAATATGCCTGGCCATGCGCTTCAGAATATCGATCGGGTCATGGCAGTGACGGATCACCTGGCTGGTGACCATCGGCTGGTCAGCTACGCAGCGCACTTCACGCGGGACGGTGAGACACTTTTTCTCTCTCACGTAGAGGACGATACGGTGTTTGAACGTTATATCTCAGCGATTGGGAAAATCCCTGATCTGGACACCGAAATTGCCAGGGAGGAGATCAAAGTGCGGTTGCTAGAGGATCCAATTGAGTATATCGAGTCGTGTCGAACCGGTCTCGCTAGAGAAGGCTCTCAAATCAAGGTGGAGAGCCGTGTGAAACTTGGGCATCTGCTTGCTGATTACAGGGAGCTGGTTGAAGAGAATGAAATTGACTTGCTGGTCATGTACACGAAGGACGAAGAACAGTTGGCAATGCACGGGATCGCGTATCCGCTCGCGGTCGAATTACGATCGACGCCGCTACTGATGCTTTAGAGAGGTTGAATAATGGAAATCATGATGATTGCCGCTGCTAGTCATGGTGCCGCAGAGGTGGCGCCGTGGATCACCTATCTGTTTACTGGACTGCTGGGGGCCATGGTATTGTGTCTTGCGCTGGAGGAAAAAATCCACGCTAAAAAATCGGTTATTGTTGGTGTGACGGCGGTGGTTGCGCTTTTGCTGGGTGCGTTTACCGGCATCCTGCCGTTTGGGGCGGTGCATTTGCCAAACGGGCACGAGATGAAACTGCCGGTGTTTATTCCAGGGATCGAGTGGGGCGTGATCACGATCATTCTTGGATCAAGTCTTTTTGTTGATGTCACTAGCAAGTCGGGTCTTTTCACCTTCATTGCCATAAAGCTGACAAAGGCTTCTAGGGGGGATCCGCGGCGTTTACTTTGGTTTTACGGAGTCATGACTGTGGTATTTAGCGCTGTACTTAACAATGTTACGGCAATGATCATCGTTGGGTCTCTGAGTGCTGTTTCGCTGGGCAAGCTTGGTCAACGGGGCAAGCTTCTGGGCTTCCTGCTGGTTGAGGGATTGCTAACTAATATAGGCGGCCTGCTCACGCTCATCTCGTCCGTTCCTAATATCATTGTCGGTACCACGGCCGGTATTGGGTTTGTTACGTTCTTCATCAAGGCTTCCCCGTACGTCATCGTGGCAACTGCTGCCACCCTAGTGATGGGTGCCAGGGTTTTTGGGATTGAGCCGCTAAAGACCGACGAGGAGCGAGCTGTTGCCCTTACTCAAGTTTCGAGTTTTGATGAGAGGGACGGCATTGAGAGTATGGGGTTTTTTTGGTTCGGTGTGGCGATGCTGGTTCTGTTCATTTGTTTTATTGCCACCGCGTCGTTTGATGGTTGGCCTATCGGCAAGCTCGGTATGGGGTTTGTAGCGATGATGTTCGCCGTGGTCATGTTGTGCAAATTCAAGTCCAGTGTCGGCAAGTTTTACAGCGGTATCGACTGGGATCTGCTCTTCTTTTTCGTCTATCTGTTTATTGCCATCTACGCGATGGAGCAAGCGTTGGTGCTGGAACTGATCGGCAAGGGTATTGAGCCGATCATCGGAATGAGTTCCAAACTAGGCGACGGTCTTTTACTGGTCTCCTCCGCTTTGGCCAGCAGTGTGACCGACAACATTCCACTCGCTGCTGTGTTGTCGAACATCCTTAAATCGATGGATCCAGCTGTAGACCCTGGCATGTGGTGGTCAGTGATTTTCGGCGCGAACCTTGGCGGCAATCTGACGCCGATCGGTTCCGCATCGACGCTTGTGGCGGTGACGATCATGCATAAGCACGACCTGAAGATTTCATTTATGGGCTTTGTGAAAAAAGCATTGCCATTTGCGCTTCTTCACATTGCGTTGGCCACGCTGTACGTTCTTTTTGTGTTGACGTACCTGCCGGGCTGAGTCGTTTATTTTCCAGTGTGCCGGGCAACTACGAAGATGCCGACCAAAAGGAGAACGGCCCCGGCAGGGAGGAGTATGATGCCCAGCCCTGGGTCTGCTCCGTGAGTGATTAGGCCGCCGAGTATGAAGCCGCCAGGAACCAGCAGTGTGGCAGCGGCGAGACATCGNGATGCCATAACTCGAGAGTCGGTGGGCAGGCANAGTCGGGTCAACGAGGCGGCGAAAACGATGTTAAGCAACGACAATAAAGTGCCATGCGCGTGGCCTAGCCGAAGCATCAGCCGATGNGTCTCGTTGTCCCCGACATCCAGATACCAACCGACCCGAAACGCCAGCATTCCTTCTAGTAGTATCCCTAGGCACACAAATAGGAACAGTGACCACCATCCCAGCCGAAAGTGGCGCAGTTCCTCTGGCGTGGGGTTGTCCCGTGCGTCTCGTATCGCCGTTTGAGTCGGGGCTTTTTGGGTCTGTTGCGCGGCTTGTTTGATGCGTTCGCGTCGGGTGGGCTTGTGTTGACTCATTCCTGTAGTGTCATCGGGCGGTTGTCGCGCTGGGTGGTCAATCGCTTGGCAGCATCTTCCAGTGGGTGGCCCCGTACGTCGAGCAGAAGTTCGGCTGGCGGCGCTTTAACAAACGGTCCAGCGGTGGCCCAGCGGCGGCGGATTGCATCGATTTGACCGGCGCGCTTGGCCAATGGGGCGGTATAGTCGAATGGCATGTCAGATAAGTAGGGATGGGNTTTCAGTGCCTTGTGGGCAATATGCCGAACAGCAGCGTAGGGGTCGTCCATCGTACTAATTAACCATGGCGTCTGCCAGTCGCTGCCGGAGGTGCTGCGCGCCGGTTTCCACCCCATGTGCCATGCAGCAATGGCCCGCTGGCCAGCGTCGCCTTGGAGTAGCATCTTAAGCGTTGAGGAGATTGATTTTTCATCATTGTCGAGTTGCATTTCCGGATGGCCGTACCATTCTGCTAGATGGTTGCTGGTCCATCCAAGTGTCCGGTCGAGATGGCAAAGGTTGCAGGCGTTGGGACGGCCTGTGTTCAATTGTGTTGTGACGTTGGGGGAATCGATCTGGTGGCTTCGAATGGCGCCAAGCAGGCCGTAAGTTGTGTGTGGCATGTGGCAGTTATAGCAACGACTGCCCGTCGAATTGACATCATGATGGGTGTGTTCAGTTAGGTTATTACGTAGATCACCATGGCATTGGAAGCAGGCATCGTTGGAGTCCATGCGCGGGGCAAGTTGATCGTTGTTGTCATGGTAACCATGCATTGAGTGGCATGAGAGGCAGGACATTTTGCCTCGCTGATNGCATGGNGTGTCGAGTAGTCCGTTATACTCGCGGCCGGTGACTCGAACCATGCCGTCNGGCCAGAATCGGTCTTTCAACCATTCGTTGCCGGGATGTGGATGNCCATGCTTGGATAGGAACGATTTGGCATTCTGTCCTTGAGCTGGCTGTGTGCCTGCGAAGGAACTGGCGTGCACGACTGTCGTATTGGCTTTTAGCGNGTTCCCTGGCAGAAAACGGGGACCATTCTTGAGCCAGTCCATCTTGTTCGGGGTGTACTGATAGGCGTGACACTGTCCGCAGACCTGTGTTGATAACCGGTGGTCGAACTCGCCGCTTGGGTTTAGAATGCCATGGGGCGTGTCGTTGCCCATGTGTGCTAGGTATCGTTTGGCGGGATTCTGGTAATGCGCTATGTGCTCACCAGCTGGGCCGTGGCAGGCTTCGCAAGCAATCCCGAGTTCGGCGGTTTCGGTGTGATAGGTTCGAGTTCGACTATCTGGTGCCGGCCGGCCGGCGACTGAATGGCACTTGATACAACTGTCGTTCCAACTTGCGCCTCCGATCGGGCGATTAGGNTCGTGCAAAAATGTATCCTCCACCGGTGCCCATTTTCTGTCAGCGATCAGCCAGCCGTATGGAAAAGGATGCTGCGTGTTCCCTTTTGTGTCGGCGGTCCAATAAACTTGCAGGTGATGTGAACCTGTGGTCATGGAAATGCGTTTTCTGTTCTGCGTTGTNCCATCCTCATCGATCGTGGTTACCCAGAACTCTCCATGTTTTTCCTCAAGTAGNAGTTGTGNTTTGCCAAGTGGCAGTTTGGAACCATGCCACTTGGCCAGGATAGCNCCCGGNTTGGCTAATTGAGTCATTGTACGGTGGTAGCTGTTGTGCCAACTACNATATTCTGAGGGATGACAGGCTCGGCAAGTTTGTGACGAGGTGTAGTTGTTATCCGGAGCGGTCAGTGGCTCGAGCCGCGTCTGTGCCGGTGATGCATTAAGCAGTGCGGCGCGGGTGTTGTCATTGCGAGTGTCAATGGTGTACTTGAAAANTCCTAAAGCGGCGGTCAGTGCGATGGGTAATGCCACTAGGCCGATGGCCTGAAGGCGGGTCGCTTTACCTAGGAACGGAATGATGGCGACCAACAAAAGCACCGCCGGGAGCATTAATTCCAGCCCAGCCGGATCTAGCGTGGACAGTATGTTGCTCATTAACAGTCAATCGTTTGCCGNAGGGATTGTGAGCCGGTAATAGCCGTTGGGTGACGGCNGTTGTAGGGCGGAAACCCCGAAGGTGACCGTTCGTTTGTCGTCCTCGACCGGAAAGACTTTCATTTTTATCCAATCGTCATCAGCGATGTTAGCTGTGCTCCACAACACATAGGCTCGTCCCGCCTGCGCCTCGAACGAGATCGTTAAGTCTTGTTTGTGCAGCGCAAGGTTTAGCCCCAGCACACTGGAAGTATCGTCTGGTTTAGTACCAGCTAGGAATTCCTCGAGGTTGTTGTGCCCATCTTGATCCGGGTCGAGCACGGCATCGTTCGGGTCGTTGGGGTTAAAGCCATACTGATCTTCCCATAGGTTAGGTAAGCCATCTTCATCAGCATCACCGAAAATTAGGTTTGCCCGACCCGGAGTAGAGCTATTTGGAAAAAAAACAATCGATTTAGCCCCGTCAGGATAACGGCCCTGGGAGGCGCCGCGTGTCTGATTGCCGAATAATACCGAGTCGATCTCTTTGTCCTTGGTGTCGGTAAGTATGATTTCCTCGCCACTGCCGTTGAGGCGGAATCCCAAGTGCGTGGGGCCGTTNCTGGGATTATTGTCAGCGGTGAAGCGGAGAAACCCGCCAGGTCGAATGAACGAGAGTGGTGGTAAAATGGTTTTGTCCGGCTGAGCAGGATCATCACTTAGCTTCAGTCCTGCGAGCGGCAACGGGAGGCTTGAACGATTAAACAACTCAAGCCAGTCGCTATCGTTTTCCGGTCTTGCCATCCATTCGTTGATGGAGAGAGANGGGGCATNACCCAAGTCTGATGGTGAGTTAGCTAAGGCGGGGGATGGGGTAGTGAGTGTCCACGGACCAAGGCCGTCCGGTTCACGTCCAATGGAGAAGTCCCCTGCTTGTGGGCCGAAGCCGATGGCATCTTGAATGATAAGNCCTTCATCGCTTGGCCACCAAAAGGCGATGTTTTGACCCTCGGAATCGAGAGCGAAACCGGTATGCAGTCCGGGTGCTTCTTGTTGGTTGTCGCACCAAACAACAAGGTGGCCTTTAGCCGGCAGGATTGTTTGCGCCGGGAAAAAGAAGGTCGGCTCGAGGGCGACTCCGTCACCGAGGCCGGCACCGCCGAGGTCTATGTCGCGGTCGGTCGGGTTGTGTAACTCAATCCAGTCCGGGGTGGTGCCTGCGTGCATCACTGATCCCCTGTTGGCGGCCATCAACTCGTTCAANATGACACCGTCGGGTAAGCTCTCCACTGTGGCGCTCAGGCTGATGCCGAATGCAAGATCCCTATCGTTGGTTGAGTATTGGTGAACCTCGACTGCGAGGAGGTTTTCCCCCTGTTTTAGCGAACTCCCAGGGAGCGTGATGCTGCCGCTCAACTCAGCGTCAGTAATGGAACTCATGGCACGGGTGGTGTAGCGGATACTTCCGCGCTCTTTCATGTTCACGCGGTGAATATGCTTTCCGTTGAGATAGAATACCGCGCCATCGTCGATGAGGTAGCGGATCTGCAACTCGCCACCTCCGGCCGGCGGTTCGAAATTGAACTTTTTTCGAAAATAAAATGTTGTTGGTCCCATTGTGAGCGTTGTGGTCATCTTGTGTTTTTGCCGCGAGGTGGCACGGCCCAGATATGATTTTCCGCTTGGCCAAGCAGAGTCATCGTACTCAGCCTTACGCCAGGTGGTCCCAAGGTTTTTGCCATCGGCATTGTATTTCCATTCTGTCTCAGTGAGGGTTATNAGATCCTTCGATTCAGCATGGCCGCCGTAACGAAAGCCGGCCTCAATGTTGGGCAGTGATTTGCGTCCGTTTGAGTCAATGTAGGTTGCCCTCCAAAAGTAGGTACGTCCAAATTCTAGCAGGTCAAATGGCACCGGCATCTCAGTTAGCTTTTCGGTTGTCTTGGCCTTGAAAACTGGATAGGTAAATGATCCATCAGAAGCACGAATTTCCCAAATTGTCTCAGCGTGGGTGGCGGCTCCGTCGTTGCTTTTGAAGGCAGAAACCACCATCGATGCCGGGGCATAGACAGAGCCGCCACCGGTTAATTGTTGAGCGGTGGGCTGGCTGGGGATTTTCACCTTGCCGCACTGCTTGTTGACATTGGATCGGCGTGCACGGGCGAACGCGGTGTAGCTNCTAAGTCCCATTCGTTCGATGCTTTCCGGAGTGAGTAATGTGTTGTTAAGGTAGTAGAGGTGNTCCTTGTACTCTGTNCGGAATGCNTCAAAAAAGGCATCCTTTATAGTGTGTGTGCCATGGGTAGTGTTGGGGTTTCCAGCCTCACCAATGAAGATGGAGCGGCTGATGTAGTCGTTGCGCATGTCGTTGTCGAAGTCCCAAGGCAGTAGTCCCCAACGGCCGTCAGCACGGCGCCAAAGGTAGAAATTGTGCACCGTGTCGTCCCACGTTCCCATCCAGTTGCGTACGGCAATATAGCTCATGAGTGATTCCATGTCCCAGTTTGATTCGAACCATTGTTTGAGTCGGTTACGGCTGCTTTTGTTCTNTGCCAAGCCGTCGATNATTTCCTTCAACTCGGTGTGCCCTTTCCAGTCTTGGTTTTTNGAGGAGTAAATCCATTCATAACGCTGAAGCGAAGTCCAGCCATCGTTTGTTCCCAGCTTCCCGCCGTCGCCTCGGCCGTAAGGGCCTAGGTTTTGNAGAATGCCGCTCGACTTGAAGATATGGCCATTGGGTTCANCCTCGGTGCCTGGATTTCGGCGGNCTTGATCCTCATGATATTTTTCAAGCAAACGGTCGTTGTGATCCTCCACCATCAGGCGTCGCATCTTGCGCTTATTAATGGCAACATCGACCCATTCAGTGTGTGAGGTGGGTAGCCCTAGCTCACGATAAAGCGTATGTCCGGCCACAGTCACGTTGTCCTTGTCCATGAACAGCAGGTCGCTTTGGCCGTCGAACTGGTTGTAGCGTGGNAGGCGTACTTTCCAAGAGTTTCGCCCACTGTTTCGACGGAAGAAGCTTCCGTTCCAGCGAGCATACACATCGCGCACCTCACCGTTGTAGACAAGGATGCCGTGCACGGTGTCNTTCCACGGTCCGCGCGGTTTGATGTTTTTTGCAGGGCGATAGCCGCTTCGTGGGTTGGCCGCGGCATTCTTAGACAGTTGGCTAGTGCCTTTGCGAGGTATAAGCAGCTCGAAGTATTTTNGCGTGTCGCTAAATTTCGGCATTACAAAATAAGAGTGCCATTGGTATGGATCGCTACTGCGGGGCGAAATTTGCTGCAATCCTTGGCCTAGATCGGCAAGGATTCGGTAACGTACAAGTGTGCGGTCCGGTTTTTTTGNTAGCGTGTGAGTCCAGACTTCATCCTTCAGTTTCATCTCGCGTTTGGCCAAGGTCTCTCCTTCCTTTTCGAGATTGTCATAAAAATATTCAAGCGTGACATTGGCGAGTGTTTCGTTGGATGAGAACTGGGCCTCAATCGTGGTGACATCGAGCTTGCTGATCAGGGTGTCACCGTTACGGTCGACGGCACGGACGGAGGTGACAATGGGTGCCGGCATCGAGCGCTTTCGGGCGATATGGTTCGGCCGACCAGGCGTGGCGTTTTTCTCGAGAGGCGACGCTACCCAGTTTGCAGGGTCACTGCCCGGCAAGGAGAAATTGATCCGTTCCAGTGACATGCCGAGGTATTGATGTTTCATCGGGTCTATGCCAGTCCACTTCGGTCCGGCGCCAATCGAGTCTGCGCCCATAGGCCAGGGAAATTGGGTTGAGTAACGGACGGTATCCTCGGCGTTGCCACCGTCGTTCTCTATGGTCACGCGTTCGCCGTTATTGCTAAGTACACCCTCATACGGACCTAGCACCATAACTCCGGTCAGGCGGTATTCCTTGATGGCAGCAAGTCGTGCTGGGTTTTTTGCCACTATCAAATATCCGCCACTTTCGACTTGTGTTCCATCCGGGAAGGCATAATCGATGCCGCCGCTAATGCGCCAGTTGTCAAGAGTAACTGTTTCGCGGCTGAAATTATGCAGTTCAATAAACTCATGTACGTCTTCTGATAGGTCGAGTACAGGTTTGCCGCGCTTATCAAACTCNGGCTCTTCGATCGGGTGATACATGATCTCCGAGATCACGATACGTGGTGGTGGCGGCGCGTTGGGGGCAACACGGTAAAACCAGCCAAGCGGTAAAAAAGCTTTCTTGAAGGGATTTGTGCCGGTGATATCTGTTTTCGGTGCCCACGATATGTTCACATCAGTTTCCAATGATTCGCCAATCGAAAAGTGATAGCGACTCTCACTGATCCTCGTCATACTCTGGGCCGATTTGTTATTGATCANTAGGTCGCTGGCGTCGACGCCGGCGACATTCATACTGAACTCAACCTCGATTGTGTCGAGTGACTTTACAGTAAGACCTGCCGGGGGGTTGGTGCGCTTAACGTAAGGTGGGTTGTTGTCGGCGTGCGTATAAGTCCAGCGGTTGCCTCGTGCATTTTCCCGGAACGAATTGGGGGTCTGCGCCTGATCTACGATTCCATGATCGTTTGACCAGCTAAGGGTCACCTTTCCTTGGGGTAAGTCGTTGATTTCAAATAACCACATTTGGCCGCGGCCCTCGACCGACTCTGCCGGTGTGCCGTTGATCAGCAGATCTTTAGCATCGATTCCGTACACCGGTTCAGTGAAGATAACGCGAATCTGGCTGAGATTCGAAGTTAGGCCAGCCGGCGGCTCGACGGATGCCACCTTGGGCGGAATATTTTCAACCGAGACCGCAGAGAGTCGTGCGTCGAATAATGCATCCGGACTGGTGCGCCGTTGGTTGAGCACGATCACCGCGATTGTATTTTCGCCATCGACTAGAAAGTCGTTGGGAGTTTTCAGTGCGTGATTTAGGAAACGAAGTGGTTCTGAAGCCGCCTTGGAGGCGGCCGAGATGTACTTTGGTTTTTCAGTTTCAACATTGTGTCGCGCCACCTCAATGCCGTTAATGTAAGCAACAAACCCATCGTCAACTTTGGCTCGTAGGGTCATTGAAGTAATTGTGGCCGGATCATGAATATAAAATTTGTGTCGCAAAAAAAACGAGTTGTATCTGCTTTTCATGTCCTCGAGTTCTGTTCCGCCTGTAACTTTCTCGCCGAAGAAAACGGGTGTAGGGACAATTTCCCATTCTGAATCGTCGTGGTTTGGCTTTGTCCATGCTGAGTAGTCCGGGCGGCTCGGAGTTTTTCTGCCACGCCAAAGTTTCCAGTCCGATTCATAGTCAATCAACGTTACAGCTTGACCATTCGAGTCGGAAAATAGGAGTGCCAGCAGGAATAACCCGATGCGCGCAAAAATGAGTGGGGTGCGATGTTCTAGGTTATGGTAACATCTGATCATGCGCTCGGAATTTACCCTAATTGGGGAAGTTTTCAATGCATCAACTGTGAAATTGCAATCCCGAGTAGGCATGCCTAGTTTTCTTCCAGAGTTCAGAAGGATGATGCGACTGTTCGCCTTTATCGCCACAGTGTTTTGTTTGACCTTGCTTGGTCAAGCGGAGAGGACCGAACNGCAATTGATCAANAACTGGCCTTTCACGCCGGTTGCCCCAGTGGTNCCACCGGAGGTGACAAACACTAATTGGGTTAGTAACTCGATTGATNCATTCATCCTTTCCAAGCTCGAGGCAAAGGGAATAGAGCCGGCGCCATTGGCCAAGCGTCGAGTGCTGCTGCGTCGTCTGTATTTTGANCTTCTTGGTCTNCCNCCCGAGCCGGAGGTGGCNGATTCATTTGTCAATGATCGTAGGCCGATGGCCTACGAGCGTTTGGTTGATCGATTACTGAACGATCCACGCTATGGTGAACGCTGGGGGCGATATTGGCTCGATCTTGCCCGTTATGCTGACACTGCCGGTTACGAGGGGGATCCCGACACGCCACACGCATGGCGTTACCGCGACTACGTTATCGACTCGATCAATAGTGACAAGCCGTACGATCTNTTCATTCGTGAGCAAATTGCAGGAGATGAGTTCAACGAGATTATGGGCGCGGGTGAATTGCCAGGGATGGATGCCGAGCGCACCGTGGCGTTGACNTTTCTTAGGTTGGCGCCGTTTACAGAACCGCGAGGGGATCGCACTCGGCATGAGTTGCTCAGTGAGATGACCTCCACTGTTAGCTCTGTATTCCTCGGGCTTACGATGGGATGTGCCCAGTGCCACGATCACAAGTACGATGCTATACCAATCGACGATTTTTATCGGATGCAGGCGTTCTTTTCCACTGTGCAGGTTCCGCCACCGCTCCGCGGGGACGGATACCAGATTGGCGGNCCTTTACCGGCCCGGTTTTATCGGGCTCATGAGGAGGCGTTGATTAATGACAAGCGTGCTCGTTTGCAAGAAGAGAACAGCCGGGCTAAGTCTAGGCTTGCCGCTTTGACCAAGGAGCTAGAAAAGCGGATCACGAAGCGTGATGCGGGGTTTGGTTTGCAGGCTATTGGGGGTGGGTTGGGCAATGACTATTTCTATGACACTGCGAATGTGACCGACGGCAAACCTCACTATACGGTTGCTTCGAGCGATGGNGTGGAGTGGTCGTTTTATACAGACGGCAAACCGGCCAAATCGCTTGGCAGTAAGAGCGGCGCCAANAACGGCAAGTGGTATGGTGATTTACCCAAGCCGGAGTATATCAGCCTGGGCGACTATACCGAGGGCAAGGGTCAGCCACGAGATGCCGGCCACAAAGGGGCCTTCGCGGAAATTTTGATTTATGGGCAATCGCTCAACAGCAAACATCGAGGGGAGCTCGATCGTTATGTGAATGCAAAGTATTACGGCGAAGGTAAGGCACTTGAGCCACCTGCTGATGGACTGCGTTTCTGGTTGGATGCCGGTGATATTGACGCCAACGATGAGACGCCTAATCCAGNCAACGGGAGTCGAGTCTCNGCTTGGGTTGAAAAGTTCACCGGAACCGTGCTTGGCCAAGATGAACCGGCGCGACAACCGAAAATGAGCCGAATTGGTCAAGTGCCGGCGTTATACTTCGACAAGAGCTTTCTCCGGGGTCCCATTGAGCGTGGAGGACTGGCNAAGTTTCTAGATGATCAAGCTGGAACCTTGGTGGTTATTTATTCAGCCGATCACACCGGTGAGGGGTACGGGTTGGAGGTGGGCGGAGGGGGAGCCATGCTAGCCACGTTCATCAATCCTTCAGCAGCAAGTTCAAGTAAACTTCGCGACCAGATTTACGACTACTCNAACGACCTTTTTACCAAGAAGGAACGAGACCTTTTTTACGGNCTNGAGAANCGAGACCGTTTCGTGAAGCAAAACCTCAAGCGACTCCGGCCTGAGGCAATGTCGTTACGGCATTCNTTTGGGCCGCCGTATGAGCCTGGTGTGCCGGTTACCACTGTCAAGCTGCGAGGCGAGTATGATAATGATGGCAAAGTAGTGAAGGCTGGATTCCCGCGCATTGTTACCGGACACACTCAGTCGGCGGCCATTCGGCTTGACCCGTTTAAGCGCTGGCCAACGCGGAGCCGCCGCATGGCTTTAGCGCAGTGGATTGCTAGCCCAGAGAACCCACTTACTGCACGCGTGATGATGAATCGTCTATGGTATCGCCACTTTGGTCGAGGCATTGTCAAGACCCCGAGCGATTTTGGAAAACTTAGCGGCGGTGCGACTCATCCCGACTTGCTCGATTGGCTGGCCGGCCAGTTTGTCGATCAGCGCTGGAGTCTAAAAGCAATGCACCGGTTGATTGTTACTTCCAATACCTATCGACAATCGTCGTTCGTCGATAACGAATCTGCAGAACGGGTCGACCCTCTCAACGATCTTTGGTGGCGATTCGAACAGCGTCGTCTCGATGCGGAGTCCATCCGNGATAGTGTTCTCACTGCTAGTGGTCGGCTTAANAGTGAACTATATGGACTGCCAATCTTTCCTCCATTGCCTGGCGNCATTGCCGAGACTGTGAAGTACTCTGAAAACAAGTGGGATACTCAGNTCGGTCATGAGGGGCGCAAGCGCAGCATTTATATATACCAGCAACGCACGTTGAACATGCCTTTTATGCAGGCTTTCGATTCTACTGTTTGCGACGAGTCACGTCCTCGACGCCGAACCTCGGTCACCCCTTTGCAAGCACTTTCGCTTTTCAATGGCGACTTTGTNAACGAGGAGGCCATGGCTTTNGCCGAGCGTGTATTGCGTGAGGCAGGTGACAGTGTGCCAGAGCAGATTCGTTTGGCCTATAGATACGCATTGAGCCGCCCGCCAAGCGCAAAGGAGGTAAAGCACTTTGGGGATATTCTTGCCCAGATGGGCAAANCAGCGAATGCCCTAAGCGGCTTTTGCCGGGTACTTCTAAACACAAATGAGTTTGTCTATATCGACTAAAGGTTGAGTCAAACGTCAGTCTGATATTGAGACGCGATTGCATCAATCTAAATGGTTGATTGGAGTTCATAAGTAAGCCAAAATATTTTTTTTGTTCCGTTGTTTAGAGAAGAAAAAAGATTATGGCATTCGTAGTTACAGGAGCGTGCGTTGATTGTGTTTACACCAGTTGCGTGGATGTTTGTCCGGTTGAGGCGTTTCACGAGGCACCGGATAAGTTGTTGATTAACCCGGANACCTGTATCGACTNCGATGCTTGTGTGCCGGAGTGTCCNGTTGAGGCTATCTTTTCCGAGGATAACGTGCCCGACGATCAGCAGGAGTGGATCNAATTCAATAAGGATGCNGAAAACCATCCGGTCATCTCTAACGCCAAGGAGCCGCTCAAGGGGCCAAAGTGTGTCGATCCAAACGCCGCTTGAGGAAGCTTTTTTTCTTTCTCGAGCTCGNTCAATTTACGGTTAAACNACTTCAAAAGGTGCGAAGTTATCACTCGCATTCTTAGAATATATAGGTAGCGTTTTGCCATTCAGATGGATTCAAGCGCTTGGCCAAATCGTAGGCAATTTTTAACCCGAGCTTGGAATGGTATAGGGGCGATTGGTCTGGGTGGTATTCTGGCGGATGAGCTTCTTGCTGATATTAGCAAATCAAATCCTTTTGTCGCACGTTCCGCGCACCTCAATCGCAGGGCGAAACATTGCATTTTCCTATTTATGCAGGGCGGCGTAAGCCAGATGGACTCGTTCGAGTACAAGCCCAAGCTACGAGAACTCCATGGTGAGCCGCTCTCTCGTATCCCTGATATTTCTGGCGAGCTTCAGGGTCGACTTTCTTTTCCACATGTAACGATTGGTAGCCCTTTTGAATTCGCACGGCACGGCCAGAGCGGCCGATGGCTTTCCGATCGATTCCCTCACCTTTCTCAGCACGTGGACGATCTTGCGTTCGTTCACGGAATTAAGACAGACAACCAAAACCATGGACCGTCTACGTTGCACGTTAACACCGGCAGTCAATTTCCCGGCAGCCCTTCCGTTGGTTCCTGGATTAGCTACGGTTTAGGCAGTGGGAATAGCAATATGCCGGGCTACATGGTTATACAAGATCCACGCGGTGCACCGGTGAATGGTGCGGCTGTATGGAGCAATGGTTACCTGCCTGCTGCCTATCAGGGCACCTTGCTTCGTCCGACAGGTACGCCGATTCTAAATCTTACTTCTCCTAAGGGAATCTCGCGCCAGCGTCAACGCCGTGAGATGGATGCCCTGCAGTGGCTCAACCAGCGTCATTTGGCCAGGCGAGGCAGCGACAGCGAACTAGAGGCCCGCATCAGTGCATACGAGTTGGCGTTTCGCATGCAGACGGAGGCACCTGAATTGATGGACATTAGCAATGAGCCGGAGTATGTCAGAAATCTTTACGGCCTCGACCATGGCACCACCGCAGCGTTTGGTCGGCAATGCCTGCTCGCGCGGCGCCTCGTCGAAAGTGGAGTACGTCACACTCTGCTGGTGCATGGTGTGCAGATTAGTTCTTCCAGCTGGGATGACCACGGCAACGTCAAGGGTGGAATGATTCGTCACTGCGCCGAGGTTGATAAACCTGTGGCCGGATTGTTAGCCGACCTGAAGCAGCGTGGGATGCTTGAAGAGACTCTTGTCGTCTGGGCCTCTGAGATGGGTCGTACCCCGTTCAAGAACGGTGGTATGTCTGGTAACCCGGGTCGTGAGCATAACTCATGGGCGTTAACCATGTGGATGGCCGGCGGGGATGTGAAGGGCGGCGCCACAGTCGGTGCAACAGACGAGTTTAGTCTGCGCGGTATTGGCGAGACGATTCACGTTCGCGATGTTCATGCAACAATACTCGATCTAATGGGACTCGACCAGGAGGCGGTAAATTATCGTCATGCCGGGCGGATTCGCAAATTAACCGACATTGGAGGTAGAATCCTTAAGGAGATTGTCGCCTAAAGCGCTTGGGCAACTGCTATTGAGCCTTAATTTGTGTTGGTTGCAGGATGCCATGCCGAATCCGGCTGCCGCGTGCTCCTTTACAAGTGTAAGAGATGTGAACCGTGCCGTTTGCTGACTGGATGACGGAAGGGTAGCTAAATGAGGTGGCTCCATCTTCCTGTGGTTCAAGTCGGCTTTTTAGCGGCCAAGTTTTGCCCTCGTCCATGGAAATGGCAACGGTGAGGTTATCACGGGACTTGTTTGAGTCGTTGTAAACGATTAACCATTGGCCATCTTGCAGGACGATTACGTCCAAACTTGAGCCAGGATTGGGGAGTGTGGTGTCCTGCGCAGCGTTCCAAGTCTCGCCATTATCATGAGAGAAACTGGTCATCACTCGGCCCGGAGGCGGCCCGGAGTCTCGGCAAAACGCAATGATCGTTCCGTCGCGTCGCCTGGCTAGACTGGGCTGTATTGGGCCGAGGCCGATGATCGGCTGGCTGGTTCGCCATGTGTCACCGTTATCGTCGGAGATAGCAATGAGCGATACGTTGAATCCATCAGAGTATAAAGGGAGAAGGATTCTGCCGTTTGGCAGATTTAACGGCTTAGTTCGGGGCATCCATCCGGTCTGGCGTTTGAATGGATCGAGGGCGGCCTTCAGCAGTAAGTCTTCATATGGTCGGGCATATTCGGCCCACATTGCAGTGTTGAGTTTGATCTCCTCGAAACGCTGTTTCATTGTCTGTGCAAACTTCGGCCCCGGCTTCAGCGGAACGATATCTTGCCAAGACCATATAGGTGGCCCCTGACCTTGGAAATCTTCTGCGAGCTTGACCTTTAGTAGGCTGCATTCCCATCGATTTGCTAGCACAGAGACCCAGAACAAGCGGAGTCGGTCCTCTGGGTCGATGTGCAGGATCGGGTTGCAGTCGGGGAAACCTGGCGTATCCGCCATTTCGAAGACTGGCCCCCAGTGCTTTGCTCCTTTTTTCAGACGGGCGCCCTGTACGACTACATCATCCGCCGTACGTTCGCCAGAGCCATGATACCAGCAAGCCAGTAGGTCACCATTAGGGCACTGAACGATACTGCTGGAGTGAGTATGCTTGTTTCCGGCCGGAAAAATATCGACAGTAGTGTATGGTGTTTCGGCTTTGGCAAAGAAAGGAAAACTTAACAAGGCCAAAAAAACGCGTAATAAAAAACGAGTCAGGAACATCGGTGAATTAGTGAGTCAATGTCGGTTTGTTGGACAGTCGGTTCTTGAAACGTCTTAGGCCTATATTACTGTCGTAGATGTTATAGTTATTATTATTCATTAGTCCATCAAAGCCGAACATTCTCGGATTACTGACATCGAGAAACTTCTGGCCATGTTTATCCATGATGTCAATAAACGATTAAGAACATGTTTGGGTGAGTTTGTGTTTAGGAATATATATCTGATCAGCAGATGAGATGTCCGTCAGCGTTAACTGAAAACAACTACTCGTTCATCTTTCGCTCAGTCGTAAAATCCTATTTAGTCTGTTCTTTTCCTCTGCCGCTATGCTTCAGGAATTGAACATTTCCCAGTTGATCACTAGTCTTGATGTTGAAATATATACTGCAACTTCTTCTTGTTTAAGTGCGAGAAAAACCTCGGAATCTGTATTTATTCTTTCTGGGGTATGATTATTTCATAAAGAAAAATTATAATTGGCAAGCGGCTAATGTTTTGCTATATTTTATTAAAACCAGTGGGAAACTAAAATGAAGACAAAAAAAATAATCATGTTGTGCTTGGCGCTTGGCTTGGCAAGCGGTGCAGCCTCTGCGCAAACTCAGCTTTTTTCAGACTTGGTAGGGCCAGTTCAGGTGGGCCCAGTTAAAGCGGGTGGTCCGATTCAACTGCCGTTCATTATTTGGGGTGGTGACATGGCAACGTTCCATGCCAACGGTGGGCTAAAGACTCGAGCCAACAGTATATTTCAGAGACAGGGTTTAAATCTGAACCTGACGCCCGGCGACAACTTCATCCAGCAGGTCAGAGATTATCAATCCGGTAAGTCGCCGTTTTTGCGTGGAACTTTTCGAATGATAGGGCAGGCGTCGGAGGTCATTGGTTCTGACCCGCGCACCAAGGGCGTGGTGATCCTCCAGATGACATGGTCGGCCGGAGATCACATGGTAGCTCGCGAGGGTGTCAAGACTGTCAGCGATCTGAAAGGTAAGACCATTGCCATCCAGCAGGGAGGGCCACACATTGGTATGCTGGACGATGTGCTCAAGGCGGCTCAACTCACTTGGGATGATGTGAAGTTGAAGTTTTACAAGGATTTGACAGGGCCTGATTCGGCTGTGGAGGCGTTCCGAGGTGATGAAACCATATCGGCCTGTTTTGCCATTACTCCGGACATGGCTTCATTATGCAGTGACTTGGATTCTGTTGGAGATGGATCGGAGGGAACCGTAAAGGGTTCGCGTGTGCTTGTGTCGACCGCGGAGTTGTCGCGTTCTATTGCCGACGTTTACGTTTGTCGAAAAGATTTCTATGATTCAAACCGTGCGCAAGTTCGGAAATTCGTGGCCGGGTATCTTAAAGCGGCGGAGGAACTTGTTGACAAACGAAAGGCATTTGATGCCGGAACGCGTGATCCAGTTTATATCAACTTGCTTAAACAGACGCGCCAAATTTATGGTGACGATGTTATGCCGACGGATGAGGAGCCGCATTTCCTTTTAAGTGATTGCACATTCGCCGGATACCCAGGCAATGTGAGTTTCTTCGAGAAAAAGGGCAATCTACACGGATTCGATGCATTCGAGAAGGCGGCGTTGGAACTGGCTCTCAGTCGAGGGTATGCGAAACAAAAAATGGGTCTGTTTCCTTCCGGCCTGAATTATAAGAACGACGATTTCTTGAAGTATTTGACCAAAACCGAGATGGAGCAGGGCGAGCGTTTCCGGGCTGAGGCTGTATTATCGGAGATTGAGGAGCTCAGCTCTGGCGGACTGCTAGATGATCGCACAATTTTGTCGTTTACGATCAACTTCAACCCAAATCAAACAGAGTTTAGTGCTGTGAGATATGCGGCCGAATTTACTCGTGTGATTGAGACGGCGGATAAATTTGGCAATGCGGTTATTGCTATCCGGGGGCATTCGGATCCGAGCAAGACTCTCATTGATCTAATCAAGGCAGGAAACACCAAGGGGACGCTGCGGCGTAGCGGCACGCGTGGTAACTACCGTTACTCGCTCAATGGTCGGGCGCTTGACTTGAATGACACAAGTCGGCTTGTCGATGCCATTGCGGCTGGCGATTTTGACGGGGTGGAGGAACACAATCCGCGACGAACCATGCAGGCGGCTCTGAACCTTTCGCGCAAGCGGGCTGATGCGGTGAAACAATCGGTTGCTGAATATGCCAAGGCCCAGGGCATTACAATTGATCTGTCTCAGATTCAGCCACAGGGAGTCGGAATTGCAGAACCGTTCATTGCTAAGCCCCGTTCAATGGATGACGCAAAGCAGAACATGAGGGTTGAGTTCCGGTTGCTACGCGTATCAGCCGAAGTGACACAGGAATCGGACTTTGACTTTTAACTCGTAACGATGGGCTAAGTTATGGAAATAAACATAAATAAACTGGGTGCATGTTTTGGGATGATTTTGTCAAGCTTTTGGTTAGCGCCGTTTGGCCAAGCGCAGGTGGAGGTGACTGACAATGTGGTTGTTGTGGTCGATGCTTCTGGCTCTATGAGTACGATCATGTCGGGCACTGGGCGTGATCGTATGTCGGTGGCCAAGGATGCCCTCAAGCAGGTGCTCAAGCAGGTGCCTGACACGACCCATGTCGGCGTCCTTGTTTTCCCAAGGGCAAACTGGGTTTATCCGCTTGGTCCACGTAAAGAAAGCATGCTGGCTAGGTCGATTGACAGTATCCAGCAAGGTGGTGGTACGCCGCTCGGCGAGTACATGAAACTTGGCGCAGATGCACTTTTACAGGCACGCCAAAAACAATTCGGTTATGGCACCTATCGCCTCCTCATTGTAACTGATGGCGAGGCTGGTGATCGTCAAAAGGTAGAGGATTACACGCCGGATATCATTTCCCGAGGTATCACGATTGACGTCATTGGCGTGGAGATGGGTTCGAGCCACATGTTGGCTGAGAAGGCGCATTCTTATCGCAACGCTAACAATCCTCAGTCGCTACAACAGGCAATCTCAAACGTTTTTGCTGAGGTGGCTTCGAACGATGGCGGGACGGCTGTGGAGGATGCATTCGAATTAATCGCCGACCTTCCTGATGCCACCGCTTCGGCGATGGTTAAATCGCTATCCACTTCGGGCAATCAGCCGATCGGTGAGATTCCCAGCATGCGCGCTGTGGAGTCGCCAGAGCCCACTCCAGTAACCTATGGAGGTGGTTCGGCGGGTCCGAAAAATGATCCTGAAACGACAATCTTTATGATGCTTTGCGTTTTGGGAATTCCTGCTCTGTTGATTTACGCCCTCGTTAAGGCCAAAAAGAAATAATGTCGGAGGGTAGTGGTTCCAAGGGGTGTATTGTCGCCGTAGTATGGATAGTGATACTAGCTATCGGGGCGGTGGCGTATCGTTTTTTGGTAACGGATCCAAATGAGGAACAGCTCCAAACTGATACGGGATCTGATAGTCGTTATACTCATGAGGTAAGGATACAAGCAGACTTGTTTAGTGGTTATGCCGTACTGCGTTCGGAGGAGATGAAAAAAAATCTCCGCTATGAACAGACACGCCTAACAATTGTGGAGGATGAAGCCGATTACGACGCTCGGCTTGAGGCGTTGGAGGATGGTGAAGTGGAGATGGCCGTATTCACAATCGATTCATTGCTTATGGCGGGGGCCAAGTTGGGGCGTTTCCCCGTATCGATCGTTATGGTAATCGATGAGACCAAGGGGGCGGATGCTGTGATGGCGTTCGAAGAAGGCGTAAAAACCATGCAAGATCTAAACTCGCCTGATGCTGGATTCATACTTACGCCTAGTTCACCCAGTGAATTTTTGGCTCGCGTAGTCAAGTCGCACTTCAAACTGCCGGACTTGGGTAATGACTGGATCATTGAGGCTAGCGGCTCCGGGGCAGTCTTAAAACACATGAACAATGCGGCGCGCTCAGATAAACGGGCCTACGTCATGTGGGAGCCGCACGTTTCACAGGCAAAGAAACTTCCTGGTGCGAAAGTCTTACTGGACAGTTCTAAAATCAAGGGTTTGATCGTTGATGTGCTGGTTGCCAATCGTCAATATATTCGTGATTATCCCGACAATGTGCGTGCTGTGGTTGAGGCATACTCGCGTGCCGCCTATCATTATCAGAACGAAGCCAACGGGTTTGTGGGATTGGTTCGTTCGGACGACCCGAGTCTATCCGAGGACGGGGCCAAGGCGGTTGTCGACGGGATACAATGGAAAAACACTCTTGAGAACTATGCCCATTTTGGTCTCGTTGGCAGTGCGGCGGCGGGTGACCTGCTTGCGATGGAGGACATGATCAACAATATAATGGATATTCTCCTTAAAACACAGGCACTCGATGCTGATCCCCTCAATGGGCAGTATACATCATTGTATTACGACAGGATCTTTTCAGAGATGCAGTCCGATAATTTTCACCCGGCCAACTCGCTTTCCATAGATGGGTTGGGTCAGGGAACGAGCGATCTACAGGGTGTCCGTACCAATGCCCATCTCGGTAAACTCAGCGAGAACCAGTGGGGGAGCTTGCGTGCGGTGGGGGATCTTGACGTTCAGTCGATTGGTTTTCGCCGGGGATCCTCCGCGATATCACTTTCAAGTGAACACGAGTTACGCCGTCTCAAGAAGATGCTAGAAAATTTCCCCAGTTTCTATCTCCGCATAGTTGGGCAGGCAAGGGCGGTGGGAGATCCCGAGGCCAATAAAAGGCTTGCTGAATCCCGCGCCAAGTCAGTGGGTGATTACCTTGGGAGAGAGGGTGTGCCATTAGAGCGCATGCGAACTGAGGCGGCACTTGCGGAATCAAAGGCAGGTACCGCCCAGTCGGTGAGGTTCGAGGTGGGGCAAGTGCCGTTCTGATCTAGAACCGAGCGCTTGGGCAAGCGAAGCGTTGACGCCCCCCCCATTTATGCCGACCTTTTTCCAGTTCCCAACTGGGAGCGAACCCGTCAGTGAGCGAGAATAAAAATCTGGCCAAGCGCGTGATGGCGGACATTGCCGGTAGTCCGCTTGTACTTTTGCCGTTTATGGCCGGCTCGGCGGCGTTTGCTTCGCTTTTCGCGCTTGGTCTCAAAGGCTCGGCGGCGTTGGGAGCAACGCTCGTTGGTCTTGTCGGAATTCTTGCTTCGGCCGGAACGTTTCTGACTAAATTTATACTTGGTAGGGACGAGCGCGTGAAACAAATTGTTGAGGCGTCAAAAGACAAGGCCAAGAGCGATAAGCGCAAGGCACTCGACCATTTTCACCATCGCTTGACGATGGATGGTGACGAACGAACTGAGATCGCGATGCAGGACCTTCGCTCCTTGCGGCAGGCTTTTCGAGAACTTGACAAAATCGCACCCGACTTGAACCGGGCTATGATTGAGGATATTCAGCAGAGTTCGGAGGAACTCTTCCAGCAATGCGTGAGTTCGCTAGAGAAAACATTAAAGCTATGGAAAACTGCAGATAGCTTAGCCTCCGAGATTGCTCGCAAACCGATTCTTGAACAACGAGAGAAACTGGTTGGAGAAGTGGTTCAAACTGTCGAGCACATGAGTAGGACACTGGCCGCAGTACAAGGCATCACCGAGCGGAGCGACGGTGACGTTCGTTTGAAACGCTTGCGTGGTGAGTTGGATCAAAGTCTAGAGGTGGCAAAAAAGGTTGAACAAAGGGTTGATTCATTGTTAACTAGCGGCTCAATACAAAGTTTAGATAAAATTAGTAAACCCAAATAAACAATATGTTTGGTGCACTCGGCAGATGGTTTAAAGCGGTCTGGTACAAGGTAACCGGTAAGATTGATGAATCTCGGCGGGGTCTCGACACGGACCCGCATGTGATGCGAGCCAGATATGATGATGTCATCAAGGGCAAGGTTAATCAAATCCACACTTACAAACAGGCTGTGGCCAAGTTGATTGCTCAGCAGGAAAAAAAAATGGCCAAGGTCAAGTCGTTGACCGAGGAGGTCAACAAACTTGAGGATCTCAAGTCGGGTGCGCTAGCCATGGCGCGTAAGGCTGTGGCCAAGTTGGAGGGCGAAGGCAAGACTAAGGAGCAGATTCATGCCGATCCCGAGTACAAGAAATGCCTCACCGCTTATAACGACTTTGCTGCTACGCTGACTGAGAAACAGGATCATATCAAGGACCTTGAGGGTGATGTAGATGAATACGACAGCAGCATCGGCAACCATAAGATCAACCTTCAGCAGTTGCAGCGTGATATTGAGAAACTCAAGAGCGAGGCCGCCGATGCTGTGGCTGACGTGATTACATCCAAGGAGGAAACCGAATTGGCTGATATGATAAACGGTATTTCTAAGGACGGCATGGCCAAGGAACTTCAGGATATGCGCGAACTTCGACATGAGATGCGAGCTGAGGCACGTGTCTCACGCGAGATGGCTGGAACCGATAGCAAGATGCAGGAGGCTCAGTTCCTTGAGTACGCTCGCAATACCACGGCTACCGACGAGTTCGATGCGTTACTTGGTATGGCCGAAGGGCTGGAAGTGGCGGAAAAGGGTCCAAGCGAGCCGAAGGAGACCGAGAAAGAAGGAAGCAACAGCATTCTGCCGGAATAGATTTTCATTATTCCCTGGAGAAGGGAGTCTTTTTTTGGCCCATTTTAATTATAAATTCCAAAATGAAATATATAAAAGAAAAAACTACTTGGTCGGTTCTTTTAGGTTGTGTCGCGTTAATAACAATCAACGGTTGCGGAAATCAGCAATCCACTCCCTCCGAGGATGCTGACGTAAAAACAATTCCAAGTTTTTCGCTGGCTTGGAGTGAGTATCCTTCGTGGAGTGTTTTCGGTGTTGCTGATATGACAGGCGTCATTAATGGCAAGAAAGGCGAGCTTGGCCCAGTTGAGGAAAAGTGGGGGGTAGACATTGAGTTAAAAGAGGCAGAATACGATCCATGTCTTGCAATGTATGGTGCCGGCCAGTGCGATGCCGTTTGCATCACCAACATGGACATATTAAGCCCGGCAACTGGTAGACCCGGGGTGATGATATTACCTACTTCAACCAGTGATGGTGCTGATGCTTGTTTGGTTACAGCTGATATTAAGTCGATTCAGGATCTAAAGGGTAAAAAAGTATATGGTTTGGAAAAGTCCGTATCAGAGTACTGTTTTGTCCGGAATCTTGAGTTGCTTAATCAAAAGGAAGAGGACTTTGAATTTGCAAATATGGATCCCGGAGCCGCTGCGCTTGCCATGCAGCAAAAGCAGGCTGCACAGCAGGCAATCGTTGTCTGGAATCCTTTCGTGATGGAAACACTTGGTAAACGTGAAGATGTTCGTGTCTTGTTTGATTCAACCAAAATTCCTAATGAGATCATCGATTCTGTGGTGGTGGCTAAGGCGAGTTTGGAGAAGAAAGGGGGAGAGGCGTTTGCATGTGCTGTGATTGAGGCCTACTACGAGGTGAACAAGGCGTTGGCGGATACGGCTAAGCGTGATGAAACTCTTATTGCCATTGGCGAAAAATTCTCCAACCTTGGTCTGGAGCAAATGGAAACGGTGGTTGAGCAAACCAAGTTTTACGGTACCCCTGACAAGGGTTTGGCTGTTTTAACAGGAGCCAACTTACCTAAGATCATGGAGAAGGTGGTGTCGTTTTGTACAGCTCATGACATAGTCGAAAAGGCACCTTCCATTAGTTACGGCGATTCCTCCAAAGACGCAAATGCTGCAGTCCGCTTTGATCCAACATTTATAGAAAAGGTTAAACAGGGAGCAGTCAAATAGCGTATTAGCTGTCAGTTCTAATTATAGGACAAATGATCTGCCGCCCCATATCTCGGTCTTGGGCGGTGATGCTTGGGGTCTTATCGGTGTTAATTCTTTTGGCGGGGTACACCTTCGTTTCTCATCGGCAACATCAGATCAATCCGGAAGACACAACGATTCCCAATTGGAGTCAATTGTCTGAGGGTGTAAAAAAATTCACCCAGATAAACCGCAAAGGTGAGCGTTGGATTGTGGAAGACTCGATTGCGACCGGACGGCGTTTTTTTTACGGTATCGGACTGGGATTGGTGTGCGGGTTTTTGACTGGTGTGCTCATGGGATGTTTTTCACCAGTGGAGGCTTTTCTTCAGCCGCCGATTGCACTTTTGGCAAAAGTACCACAAACAGCGGCGCTTGCGGTATATTTCGTAGCCTTCGGCACAGGAATGTCTATGTATGTTGCTATGATCTCGTTGGGTATCATACCGGCTCTAGCTGTGACTGTTTATTTGGCTATTAAGGATCTGCCTTCGGAGATGATCGACAAGGCCTATACGTTGGGGGCGTCCCACTTTGAAGTGGTGCTTGAGGTGATTTTAAAACAGGTGTTGCCTAAGTTCATTGATGCAGTACGCTTGGCTATCGGTCCGGCAATTGTATTTCTCATCGCTGCCGAGATGGTGGTGGGTGACGTTGGTTTTGGTTATCGGATTCGTCTGCAATTCAAGCTAACCAACATGAACGTGGTTTATCCATATCTTGTAATGTTGGCATCTTTTGGCTTTGCGCTCGACTATGGGCTTCGGTTTTTGCAGGCGAGGTTTTGCCCGTGGTATCAGCGTGACTTGAAATGACCTTCACCGATCAAAATAACTTTGGGCTTCAATGTAAGGATGTGAGCCATTGGTTCGGCGAAACCAAAGTGTTGTTTAATTTGAACCTAGATGTGCATGCTGGACAATTTGTGGCGTTGGTGGGGCCAAGTGGCTGTGGCAAGTCAACGTTATTGCGGGCTATTCTCGGTACTCATCCGCCACATCGGGGGAAGATTCTCACCATGCAAAATGGTCGCTTGGCCAATGCTGACCGGCCAGGACGAGACCGTGGCATTGTATACCAGAAGTACTCGCTTTATCCTTTTTTAACCGCATTGGACAATGTTGCGCTTGGCCTGAAACTGGACCAGACCACTACATCATTTCGTTGGTTCAACTGGTCAGGTTGGTCGAAGAAACGTTCTGATTTTCGTGATCAAGCGGCTGCATTCCTCAAAAAGGTTGGGCTTGGTCAAGCAATGAATCTGTATCCAAGCCAGATGTCCGGCGGAATGCAGCAACGGGTGGCCATTGCTCAAGCGCTAATCATGGAACCGGAGATCATCTTGCTAGATGAACCGTTTGGCGCGCTGGATGAGGCAACACGGGAGGAGTTGCAGGAAATGTTGTTGCGGTTGTATGAGGAAAATGCCGAAATTAAGGCCGCTGGAGAAAAGCCGCCGTACACACTGATCATTGTTACACACGAACTCAATGAGGCCATTCGTGTTGGTGACCGGTTGGTGGGTCTTTCACAGTATTGGGATTGGAAATCTGAAGGTCACGAATGCAGTCCCGGTGCCACGGTGGTTTACGACAAGTCTGCGCCAGTTTTCCGTTCCGATGAACGACCTGAATACGAATTGTTTGATGACATGCGAAAGGAAATTCGGAAGTACGTTTACAATCCCGAGGTGTTGCAACACTGCCATGAACACGTTATTGTCAATCCAACCCACTAATTAATAATCAACATGGGAGCGAGCAATAATTTCCTGCGTACCGCTGGTCGGATACTAAACGCGGGTCAATCACGGGCATTAATCCTGACTGGTAACATACACGACATCTTTCACACGAAAAAAGGTGGGGCAGACGATTACCTTTCTCTGGTTGAGTACCTTACTGGAAACTGGAATCTCTCGAGTCTTATCCTAATTGTTTACGAGTTGAACGGTCCAATCCGTTTTTTGCGAGAGAAGGATGCCGAAAAAGTGCGTAAAGCTTGGATCGAGTGGCGATTGGGAATGAACCCAGACGACTTGGCTATCAACCGCATGACCGCATCGGAGGAAATCGAGTCGCAACTCGAATCAGTTACCAGTGCCTACGATGACTCGATGCAAAAAGCTGTCAGTAATCCAACGCTAGCGCTGGAGTTGATGCGTCAAATGTGCCTTTGCTCCCGCTCTGATCTGGGTGGCTCAACCTGTCTTAAAGAGAACCTTTTGATCCTAGTAGAAGGGGCGGACATGCTGTTGCCGGACGCGCCGATTACGAGCCTGAATGACATGGATCGACAGCGAGTAAGCATTTGTCACGACTGGTTTTGTGATCTGGGGTTTGTTAATGGTGAGGACTCGGTCGTCATGATTGCCGAATCTCGTTCGCAGCTCAACCAACGTATTGCCCGTCTGCCGCAATTGATTGAGGTCGAGGTTCCGTCGCCAGATCTGGAGACTCGTAAACATTTTATATCCTGGTTCTCCCGAAACGATAACAAGGATCGCAAGCTTCAGCTTTGGGGAACCCAGGCAGAGTTAGCCGAATTGACTGCTGGTTTGTCACTGCATGCATTGATGCAATTACTAAAGGGCGTTCGCCATGGTCGAGCTAAGCTTTCGCAGGAGGAGGTTGTTTTTAAAGTGGAGGGGTTCATCAAGAGTCAGCTTGGTGAGGAAGTTGTTGAGTTCAAGAAACCGGGGCATTCGCTGAGGGAGGTGATTGGTTTCAAGCGTCTGAAGACTTTCCTCAAAAAGGAAGTAATTCCAAGGTTTGGGATGGAGAGTGGAGAGGCGCTGCCAGGTGCGGCTATCGGTGGGCCGATAGGGGCCGGTAAGACTTTCATCTTTGAGGCTGTGGCGGCGGAACTGGATATGGTCGTGCTCGTTATTAAGAACATTCGTAGCAAATACTACGGCGAAACAGACGTAATTTTCGAGCGGCTACGCCGAGTACTGATGGCATTATCGCGCGTGTTGATTTTTATCG
>PBKH01000075.1 GCA_002721375.1 Verrucomicrobiales bacterium | reverse complement strand
AAGCTGGTCGGGATGGCGAGATTCGAACTCGCGACCTCCTGACCCCCAGTCAGGCGCGCTAACCAGGCTACGCTACATCCCGAACCCAGCAGCGGGCATCGTAATGGCACTCCAGCTGATATCAATAAAAATTAGAGAAGTGCTTAGCAAACCAAGCTACTTTTTGTCTGTTTTTTCCGGCTCGGCCTCTGCCTTGACAGTTAACCAAAGATGGTCGATCGAGTTTATCAACCGGACTCCACCAACCTTGTCCATACCAATGGGAGATATGGCTGTCTGGCTCGTTGAGGTACCCGGCTCCAGAACGAGCAAGGTCAACGGGACATTGTCCGGCTTTGCGGACTCGGCTGCCACCATCTTTATCTTCACTACGCCTCCATTTTCAGTAGCTGGGATTTGTGAGCTTACACCATCAGGTAGGCCTCTTACCACGATGGCAGTTTTGCCCTTGTAACCATCATCGAAGCCGATTGTGACCGTTGCCTCTGCACTTTTACCAGCCTCAACTACGAGCCGGTCCGGTGTGAAGGTGGCATTCAGTTTGGGGGTGATACGATCAATTTCTAAACGGTAAAAATGTGCTTTGCCGCCGGAACGGATCAGGTCACTGACGGCCAGATGATATGTTCCGTCAGCCGGCGCAGTCCACTCAAGCCTAGCATCCTGACGTTCACCGGAATCATCGTCTCGAGCGAGTTGTTTGCCACCGACATCCTCAATGCGCAGCACCGGGTCGAGCGCAGAGTTGAATTCGGAAGCCCGCAGACTCAATCGCAAGCGATCGCCCTTGGCCACGAAGATTCCGAAACGATCCTCATCGTCAGGCCTGCTAATGCGCCCATGAACCGCACTTGGCCAAGCAAGAGCGAGCGCAGACTCAATCGAATCGTTTGGTTCCGTCTCGCGGTAACCAGACAAATGACCAAGTACCACCGGAACCGGCGCAGACAAGTCCTTGGCGCCCACCCACGTGGTCCCGCCAACAATTGTAGTATTTATCAAAGCGGTCTGGGAAGCTTGCTGTTTTTCAAATCCCCAACCTACCAGATGCACCGGTGTTTTAATGCCACGCTTGACACCAAGCGGATAGGTGTTGCGGGCAAATGGGCCAGTACTTATCGTGATCCNATACACCGTGTGCGGACTCCCNTGAAAGCGGGCGGAAGCATTGAACGGAAACACCAACCCAGCAAAAGTCAGAGTGTACNTACCGGACTCTCTTGCCTGCCAGGCAAGGAGCGGATCGAGGTTTTGAGTGTCAGGAGCAAAAGCCACCTTACTACCATTTTCATCGTGCAGATGCAGGAACGCGTCCACCGGCGAATCGAGCGAGTAGGCGTAGCACTGCGCAACTATCCAGTCCCCCTTTTTGGCACGGAATGAAAACGCATCCACATCGCCGGTTTTGCCGAGGCGACCGTTGACCACTAAAGGTGTTTTCTCGAGGAACTGCGCGGCNTCAAGTTTATCGTTCGGCTCCACTTCCGCGATCTCCTCAGCCAGGCCGACAAAAAATATCCGTGGCTGCGAGGCACCATCAGCATTGTGAAACCGAATCAAGTGCGGCCCGACGGGGGTGTCCGCAGCGATGGTCGTCTTGTAAACGCCCTTTTGTTCTTTGAGAGGCTCAAGCTGAATACCGGGGTGGCTCGTCCAAGCGGCGCTTGGCCAAGGGTCAGGGGCGTCGGCTGCGGTGAGATCAAAAGCAGAGCCGCGCTGCCCTCCAGCCGGAAAAATACTAGCAACCGCCGGCGGCTTTGCCATGGCGATAGGATAATCTGAAAAAAAACAGGAGATTACAGCAAACGCCGCAGTAAAACGAAGCCGCCTCACCCGAACAGCTCCTTGATAGGTGCGCCACCGTTTACAATCGGGATCGGGCGGCCGGTGTTGGTGTNAAGAATCTTGTGCGGATCGATTCCCATCTTGGTGTAAATCGAGCAGGCGAAATCCTCGGGCGAATAAATGTTTTCGGAGGAATAGTAGCCCTTAACGTCGGTCGCACCNATAACCTGTCCCGGCGGCACACCCGCACCGGCAACCAACACCGACATTGCGTGTGGCCAATGATCTCGCCCAACGTCCTTGTTAATCTTNGGCGTACGCCCAAACTCCCCCAACAACAGCACCAGTGTGCTATCTAACNGACCACGGTCATACAAATCGTTAATCAGCGCCGACATNCCAATATCAACCAGCTCGACTTTTTTCTTGAATGGTTCCTTGAATATATTGGTGTGATGGTCCCAACCACCATTGTAGACAGTGACGAACGATACGCCGACCCCAGTCAGACGGCGGGCCAACAGCAGACGCTGGCCGAAATCGTTCCGGCCGTAACGNTCGCGCACTGCAGCAGGTTCCTGCTCCACATCGAACGCCGCCTGCGCCTTGGACGATGAAATCAGGTCGATGCCCTGNTGATAAAAGCTATCGAACTCAACTGCCGGATCAGCAGCGGCCGCGTCGNCAATTCGNAGCATGCGATCGAGCGACCGACGAAGCTTGAGCCTGGTGTTCGCCCTGCCTTCGCTAATGCTATTGGGCAGCACGACATCACGCACGCGATACCCCTTCTGGTTGGGATCACCATCAATGACAAATGGAGCNTGTTGCCCACCGAGAAAATGTGGACCAGCCGAACGCGACTTGCGCGGCAACGTAGCGTATGCAGGCAAACCGTCGCGGATTCCNCGCAAGTGCGAGACAGTCGATCCAAAAGACGGGTGAAACGAGACGGATGAACCGCAGTTCACCGGAACCGGTGTCGGCGCNCCAGTCATCATGTAATGGTTGCCNCCTCCGTGATTAGGATCCTTGTGGCAGATCGACCTNATGATCGCCATCCTGCCAAGGGTCTTGGCTAGCTTCGGCATCGTCTCACAGAACGNCACACCCGGTACGGTAGTCGAGATTGGCTTGAACTCTCCACGCACTCCGGACGGCGCATCTGGCTTTGGATCGAACGTCTCATAATGCGTCGGCCCGCCGTCAAGCCAGACGAGGATACAGNTCACTTGATCTGGGCTGGCCTTACCGATGGACCGNGCCGNGGCAGCCCTCAACCGCACCAAGTCGCCCATTCCTAAACCAAGCAGACCCCCGACACCGAGCTGGATGAAATCTCGGCGTAAAACTCCCGCACAGTTTTTATTCAGTGCATTCATTCTATTTCAGTGATTAAATACAAACTCAGCCGAGTTTATCAAGACCCACATAATATCCTCGACGACTTGCTGGCGTTTGGCCCCTTCCACAGCAAACGCCGCCATGGCGACGGCCTTCTCTTCCGCACTTGGCCAACGGGAATAGGCCATTAGGTACAAATCATCGACGATCTCCCCGGATGCTATATTCAACTGCACCAGTCTCGCGGCTCGACCAGACTTATCCTCCAGCTTGGCCTGCAGCGAATCGGAGTTCATCAGGTGCAGTGCCTGAACCATGCTGGGGCGAGCATCGCGCTCGACCGGACAATTCCGGCTGGGATTAGGCAAGCCGAAAGAATCAAGTAGAGGTGAGTCCATGATCGTCGTCCACAACTCCACCGCTCGGGCATCACCGCGAAGGTTATTGTAGCGGCTGCCCGATCCGGTAACTTGCACAATAATGTCATGCAGGTTTTCCGCCGAGAGAATGCGCCGGTAAAAGCGCGAAAAACTGCGAGTATCCCTAACGTTGGTCTTATTGGGAATGGAGCTTATCTGATAGAGATGCGAATTCATGATCNGTCGCATAAGATGCTTCAAATCGAATCCTTTCTTGGCGAAGTCGGCCGCCAAAGTGTCAAGAAGTGGCGGGTTCGTCGCCGGGTTCGTGGCCCGGAAATCATCCACTGGATGCACGATACCGCGACCGAAAAACTGTCCCCAGACGCGATTGACCATGGCCCGGGCAAAGAACGGATTGTCCGGGCTAAGCATCCAGTCGGCCAAGGTCTCCCTCGGATCTACTCCGGAAGCTGTGGCAAGCGGCTCGCCAGCCAACGGCGCGGGCTGCATCACCTCATTGCTGACAGGATGCCGCACCGTGCCACCCGGTGCATGGTAGATATATTGTGTGCCTGCCGAGATCGGTGGCGAGATGCCTGTACCTTTGCGCTTAGTCTCGGCAAAAAAAGCGGCGAATTGATAAAAATCTTGCTGGCTCCACCGCTCGTTCGGATGGTGATGGCAACGTGCGCAATCCATTCGCACGCCAAGAAAGGCCTGGCTGAACAACGTGGTCAAAGTCGCCGGTTCGCGGCGAGTGCGATAGATCACCGTTGGGCCGACTCGGTGCGTACTTCCTTTGGCAGTCAGAATCTCACGAGCCATCTTGTCGTATGGTTTATTGGTGGCAAAACATTCACGTATCCAGTTATCGATTGTNTAGGCACTCTTGAGACCGACACGCGCGATGTTCGGCCGGAACAAGTCGCCCCAGCGGTTGGCCCANGTGTCAGCATAAGCAGGGTCATCGAGAAGTCGGTCGATTAGTTTAGCACGTTTACCCGGGGAGGGATTGGCGAGAAACCGCCGCACTTCGGATGGCTCAGGCAGCAGGCCGATTGNATCAATNAACGCACGCCGNATGAACTCCGAGTCCGAGCAACGGTCACTTGGCAGCAGGCCNAGTTTCTGAAACCGNGAATATGCCAGATCATCGATAAAATTATTANGCGGCAACGCAGCATACACACCGTCGTTNTAACGNCTGTNCGATGGCACCGTGATTCGCGCCTGCGCCACTTCACCCATATAACGCACGACAACCACGCCCTCACCGCTCAACATTCCTGTCCGCACCAACCCGTCGGGGTTCACCTCCGCAATCTCCTTGTTGCTCGACGAGAATGCGGATAGATGCGTCACGTCCCTGACTGTCCTGTCGGTGAAACGCGCAGTCACTACCAACTGCTGCGTAGCAGANTTGGTATATCGCTGNTCCNTCGGGAAAACAGTAATGCTCTTCAGTGCTGGCTCNTCCGGCAGCCGATACAACATACCCTGCGCGATCCAGTCGTGAATGATTTGATAAAACAANGATCCAGATTCAAGCCGCCGCCCACCTTCGTGCTCGACCCTAAGCGTCGGTTTCTTGAGCAGTAGACTTTCCGCAGGGAAGGCAGGAAACACGCGCCGGCCACGCTCATCNTTTACGACCTCCCGGTAGTCGGCCACCGGNTCGAATGAAAACACCGAGAGCGAAAACCCGTTTTGACCCTTCGGTTTGGCGTGGCAATCCCCTGCGGCACATCCGGCCCGACCCAGCACTGGCAGCACATCTCTCACAAAACTCAACCGTGAATCACCCATCTTTGNCCCGACAAACAGATCGACATTGACCACCTGCTCGGCAACCTCGACACGCAGCTTGGCCAAACCCGTCCCTCGCGCTCGCACAACNCCTTGTTCTACCACCGCTACGGCAGGATCACTGCTGACATATACGGCCTCACGCGTTCTGTCCACGGTTAGCCCGGTGGACAAGCGTTGCCTAACCACAACCTGCTGTTGCCCCTTGGGCATAAGGTTGATTTCGGCTGGAAAAACGACTATCGGCTCTGGATCAACCGCTCGNCTAACAGACCCTGCCAGACACACCAAAACCGTAACTCCAATCCACCCTGGCAAACCGCTGGCTNAAACGCATAACATTCCCAGTTNGCTGAAAACTATGCCACCCACAACTAGGATGCAACCACCAGTTTGNCCTACGAAGAATCCAAAAGAGACTGGCGCTTGACCGTCCCGAGTTGATTGCAGTAAGTTGCCTGTCCATAATGGTGGCCGTAGTTCAATGGTAGAGCCCCAGATTGTGATTCTGGTTGTTGCGGGTTCGAGTCCCGTCGGTCACCCCATCTTCTAATTCTTCAAAACCNCATTAAATCCCTTAGAANCTGGCCCTTTTGTCAGTTCGATTAATNTAANCGAATATGAAAAAAGAAAATAAAAAAATGGTTATGCCGCTTTTTGTGCCGGTAAAGTTATCCAAACAACAAAAACGAAACCCCAATTTCAGAAAGTCACAGATCACAGTTGTCGCCCAATCAGNGGTCTTTGGNAGAGAGGAAAACAACTCTATGCCCGAGTTTCATTTACTGATTAAAACGGCTCAATCATCGACCGCAGAATACCTTTTAAAACGAAATCAGTTCCAGAAGCACGCATTGAGTACGCATTGGTTAAATCAAACTTGATTCAGTCAACTACCGACCATGACATCCCCTCATTCAATGACTTCGCCCCAAAATATCTTCATGAAATCGACGGGTTGAAAAGGCCAAAACAGTGAAAATGGAAGAACTACACTTGAAACATTTGAATGAGTTCCTAGGCAAACTAAAACTGGACAAGATTTCAAAACAACATGTAGTCCGATTCTGAAAAGTAAAAATAAAAGGAGGCTGGACAAGCCGAACCGTGAATCTCTCCATNACCATNCTCANCAACCTACTCAATCCTGCCAAAGACAACGATCTAATAAATGCGGGGCCAACAACCGGCGCAATGNCTATNCCTATCTATTTCCATCACCCCGAATGTTTGAGGAATATGCTCCAGTTCGTATTCTCAAAGAGACACTTCGCAAAGCCCGAGACATTGCGGGTGTAGAATGTTTCGGTTTCCACGATTGCCGTCACTATTTCATTAACCACGCCGTTATGAGGGGTATTGACTACATGACTATTACGAGGCGGGTGGGTCACAAGGATGGTGGAGTTCTGATCAGCCGGGTTTATGGTCACTTGAATGATGAACATGCCAAGCGGCAAGCGAAGAAGTTGAGGTTGGCATGAACGGCACAATCCACATAGACAACATCAAAGTTAGTCGTGCCTATTTTTAATCAAAAAAAGAGCCAAACAAGATTCATTGCTCCGCGATCCTCCACAATGCATTTCCATGGGCAATCAGTAGGTGCAGTNGGTCTATTTTAACTAGACTTCATAAAAAGTAATAAATATATGGAGATATAGGGAGGAGGGGTTAGAAATGCAACCACTGCGTTGATGGAAACCTCTGTCTGGCATCCAAGCATTCCAACATCCAAGNCTAGTAGAAATCCTCAAAGAAATGTCTCACGAAAACCGCTTGATGGAGCTAATGCAGATCATCTTAATTNCAGAAAANGGGGTCTGGAAAGGCACTGTAGAACANCTTGAAACNCAGCTTTTAGAGGACTCCANGTACAAGAAACAATTGGAGAAACTACTTTACTATCCAATTGCTCTCCTAACTTACATGAGGAGACTCAAAAAGAATATGCCAGAACGAGTTAAGGCCGTTAAATTCCAAATAAAAAGACAATGGGATTTGAAATAATGGACGGCAAGGATGCCAAANATCGAGTTTAAAGGTGAAAAAGGTANGTNNAAAACGAGTAGGTTTCTCTGGAATTGCCGCCCTTNCTNCCCNTTTTTCGANAAAGCCAACTATTTGAACTTTATTATGATCGCCGTGNTTTTCATTGGTTACAAAGCGACTCGATTAACTATGCAGACGATGGCAGCAACGATCTATCTCATATTTTTGACATACGTCGTTTTATTCGTTTGGTAGCGACCGGGANACTCACATTTGGAAGATTACAAACCCACTGATGATCCACGATATGAACAACCAATAGAATAATTTATCTTTGGTTTGTTTTATGGCTGTTATTGGTATTTTTTATGGAAATTGCGCACTCCGATTTCCCTTGGCGGTTTTTTGTCTTTGGGCCTTCCCCAAACATTCAGTAAGAAGTAGAATTCTCACCTAATGAAAATTCTTCGCCAACTATTTTTTTCTACCCTGTTTTTTTCACTTTTTTCTGTTGGATTAGCTGAACCACTGGATGTCTTCTTCGGGACTGGTGGTCGTGGGGCCGAGGGCATCTACCACGCCACCTTCAACTCGGACAACGGNAAGTTCTCNNCCNCCAAGCTGGCNGCTAAGATCGGCTCGCCCGGTTTCCTCACCTTGCATCCCAACGGCAATATTCTTTATTCAGTGGGCCGCTGGGAAGGTGGCACGGGGGCCATCGGTTACCAGGTTACTGATGGAAAGCTTAAGGAGTTCACACGCATGGCCTGCCCCGACGGTGGGGGCTGTCACATCGCTGTTCATCCTAGCGGAAAGTTTCTTCTAACCGCCCAGTATGGAGGCGGGTCGGTGGCTCTTTTCCCAATCGATTCGTCTGGCAAACTGGACGAACCCACCGTGACCGAACATAAAGGTGGATCAAAGGTTGTTGAGCGCCGACAACAATCCCCTCACCCTCACTGGACAGGATTTTCACCTGATGGAAAGTACGCCCTCGTGCCCGACCTTGGGCTCGACCAGATCGTCATCTACAAGGTCGACCCCTCCAAGCCCGCCNTTAGCCCGCACANAGTCGGGCAATCGGTCCCCGGTGGTGGACCTCGTCACATGCGATTCTCGGCTAACGGAAAATTCATTTTTCTGCTTAACGAACTGACGCTCTCGGTGACCACTTTCACATGGGATGCGGCCAAAGGAACTGCCAGGGCCCTCTCCACCGAGCCCGCCTTGAGCAAGCAGGACAAGGAGGGTGAGACCTTCAACTCCTCGGCTGAGATCCTCGTTCACCCGAACGGACGCTTCGTCTATTCCTCAAATCGGGGGCACGATAGCGTTACGGTCTACAGAGCAAATCCCATAAGTGGTAACCTGAAGGTTATTCAGGTTCAGCCGATACGCGGGGCCTTTCCGAGAAACGTAAATTTAACTCCTGACGCCAATTGGTTGCTCGCCGCTGGAGCCGACTCCAACACTGTGGCCGCCCACCGAGTTGACCCTAAGACCGGGAGGCTCCGCTATCAGCGCGGCTCGGTCGTAAATGTGCCTTCACCCATCTGCATCCTTTTCGCCGAATAGCCGAATCAAGTTGTTATGTTATTCACCGAAATCAGTTAAATCGAACCGTTTTCTACCCGCTAGGCCGTGAATTGTCAGCAACGTCTCATTGGTTCGTTATGTCCTTTCTTTCAATCCGTTTAATTGTCGCGTGTGTGGTTGTGATCCTAGTATTCAAGGAGCGCGATTGACTCGCTGCACATTAAGAACGCATTACAACTAACAGCCTTCTTCTGTCCAAAAATTCTCCAAGCCCAAATCCATTATTGATGAATTGAGCGTGTAAGATTGGGAAGCCTCCCCCCGCCGGGTATTAGGAATTAGCTTGCTGGATTAGATAAGCCTTTTTTGATTTCGTCGTGTATGAACTGACTGCGCATTGGCAGTCAGAATAGGCGTCATGTAATTACTCAGCAAAGGCCAGTTATCCGACTACATCGGGGTGACCCCTAGGACCGTGGAATCCTGGATGATCGACGGGCTGCTTCCATACATCAAAATAAGACCCCCTGTTCGCTTCGAACTGCGCCGAACGTCGTGCACGCATTAAAAACGCGACACGTACTAAATATGGAGCCGCACGGGGCATCTGTGCATTGAAGCGCGAACTGAATTCGGTGATGACTTCAGCCATTGGTTATAAGAAAAAGAAAAGCCGATTTAAGTGAGCGCTTAATCGCCCTATCTATAAACTCTTCATAAGCCTCTTTATCTTCTCTTTCTATATAGGTGTCCAGATTCCGGAATATGGAATCCTGAGTACGGACACTTTAGGCCGGATACAGGACAGTGTCATTCGAGAATAAAGTAACAGGATTGTAAATATGGGTTCGGGCACAGAGTTGGAGCCATAAAAAGTGAAAGAGGCAAAACCCNTGCACAGATTTGCACAGTNAAATTTCGTTTTATTTCGCGACTCTTCGTTTTAGGGTTTTGGGGTCTTACGNATTAGGACGTTATCGTTAAGTCGTTTAGGCGAATCATAACTAAGGTTTACGAAGGCGATTAGCCGGATTCGATCCCCGTCAGTCATCCCTTCACTTGNCATTTAGTTTATTCNGCAGATTNCTNAACTGGGATTTATTACTAATTTTTNATTGTTTGCTTTTCTTAACAACCGATTTGTTCNTTTTAGCGANGCCAAAATTCCGGCNAACGACCGTGGGTTTCTTTATGGCGACGGATTGTTTGAAACGATTCGGATTCACGGTGNGCGCCCATTTCTTTGGGAATGGCACATGAAACGTTTAACTAGNGGCACGGATTTTCTTCGCATTCCACTGCTNCAATCAAANGAATCGNTGCTCAGTCAAGTCAATGAATTGACCGACCGAAATAATAGCCCCGAAAGTATCGCTAGAATCACTATATCTCGCGGCGCAAGCGAACGAGGATACGGAGTCTCCGGAAATGAACAACCAACACTGCTGATCACCCAACACCCCTTACCAGCGCCATCAAATAAACCAATATCGGTGGTGACCACGAAGGCGCTAGTTANCGCTGGTGACCCACTCACTAAAATAAAGACGGCCAACAAACTTACGTCTATCCTGGCCAAGCAAGAGGCAACCGAAAAAAGAGCAGATGATGGATTAATCCTCAATAACCACGGCCATGTAGTTGAGACNTCATCTGCAAATCTGTTTTGGGTTAAAGAGGGCACGCTTCGGACACCACCGATAGAGGATGGAGTTTTACCCGGCATTACCCGGCAACTGGTTATCAGAAAAGCACNCGCGCTTGGTCAAGCAGTTCGAGAGGAATCAACAACATCTGACTGCTTGTGTCAGGCAGAAGCCGTCTTTGTCACNTCAGTGGCATACGGCATCCGTACGATTGCTCAAAAAGACGGAATAACTATGAGGAAACACCCGCTAGTGAGCCAACTGCAGGACGCCTACGATGCAGAATTGGCCCNACACGCCGCTGACCACGACTGANCTGATCATCCAGNGGCTTTTTTTCGTGGGAGGCGACTGACCGAACCGAANCTGAGGTAGTCAAGGTAATTGATTAACGACTCGCGCATCCGATTGCGGNTCACGATGGCATCTATCATCCCATGATCGAGCAGAAACTCCGACGTCTGAAATCCCGGGGGCAATTCCGCCTGAGTGGTGTCCTTAATAACACGTGGTCCGGCAAACCCGATCATCGCACCAGGTTCGGCGATTACCAGATCTCCTACGCTTGCGTAGCTTGCCATCACCCCTGCAGTTGTCGGNTGCGTCAANACACTGATATACGGCAAGTTGGCCTCTGAATGATATGCAAGCGCACCACAAGTCTTAGCCATTTGCATTAGGCTAAACATTCCCTCGTACATGCGGGCGCCACCACTCGTTGACACAATTATAACTGGCAGCCTTTTCTTGGTGCCGGCTTCAATCAAACGCGTAAGTTTTTCGCCAACCACCGAACCCATAGACCCCCCTAGGAATGAAAAGTCCATTATACCAAGTGCAACTCGATGTGGACCCATTCGACAAAGTCCAGTAATGACAGCGTCTTTTTCTCCTGTGCTTTTCTGATAGCGCTTCAACTTGGAAGGGTATGATGCCACACCAGTGAACTTAAGAATATCCACACTACTCATACCCTCNTCCATTTCCATGAAAGATTTCTCGTCCACGAGAGACTCCAAGCGGGACCGAGCAGCAATCGGGAAATGATAACCGCAAGACTTGCAAGTCTTGAGATTCTCTTCCAAATCCTTGTCGTAAATCAACTCCGCACATTTACCACACTTAGACCATAATCCCTTCGGGATGCTTTTTTTGCGAACCGTCGCATCACCAACGTTCATCTTCGATGAACCGCTGCCAGGCTCGAGGCCAGTCGGAATAGCTTCGACATCAACAGATTCAAGTCGTGGAAGAGTTTTTGAATAATTAGACAAATCAGACATATCGGATCAATTTTTGCGCAGCATAATAAGTCGAAACAACATCCATACCGGCCTCATTCATCGACCTCTGCGCTGCTTGCGCAAAAGCGTAGAATTTCACTAGTGTAGCATCTCCGGCGTTCATTGTGTTATTAACAATAACAATGAGCCTCCCGTTCAAACTCAGCTTGAGAGACTTAATTGTCTCAATGAGCTTAACCAAGCGTTTATTTAGATACAACATAGACTGAACCCGTTCCACCCAGATTCACTTCATCGCGCAATACNCAACCCAAAAAACACTGTATAACAAAGCTTAACTCCTGNTCCTTATCAAATANANATGACTCCAGAAACNTTAGCTGATGAAAGGGCTCCAGCACAAGAGAATCANCANGNCTAACAAAGATTTGTNCAGTCGCAAATACTTATGGAATGCACTACTTGAAAAATATNCCAAGCCAATAGCNNCTTCCTTAATTGAATAAAGCTCTAACTNCAGCANCTCCTTCTTGGCCAGNATGAACGGCCGTGGAAACTCGAAATGCAAATCTTGTGAAACCAATTTGAGTACTTAAACTTTTCAATGAACGCNCAACCATAATATTGTTCACAATGCAGATAGAAAGCATGCCCAAAAGACTTGAACCTCACAAAGAAAGCAGTCATCCGATAAAGTCGAGCAATGTTGCATCGCACCGAGCTAATCGCAAAATAGCCGATACAGCTAAACACCAACAATAAACGGACTTGAGCTATTATAATAAATCCTCAATTCACTTGACTAATCGATAAATGACCACGGCTAAGGGAGGCAAATCAAGTGTAACCGATTGGTGAAATCCGTCCGACTCCTTAACTTCCGAATGGTTGCTTTCGCCGATACCCTGATCGCTTCCACCATACTTCGCTGCATCGCTATTTAACAGCACCTCCCACTGCCCTTGCTGAGGCACCCCTACACGATAACCGCTNCGGGATAGTAACGTAAAGTTAACAACGACCAATAATGTTTCTGTTTCTGATTTATTACGACGAAGGAACGAAAGCACTGAAAAATCCCGGTCATGACAATTGACCCACTGAAACCCGACCTTGTCATAATCGGCTTCCCACAATGCCGACTCGGCACGATAAATTCGATTTAGATCAGCCAACCATAACTGCACGCCACGATTTGATGATTCGCTCTCAGTCAATGCCCAGTCAAGCTGTCGGTTTTCACTCCACTCGTCCGCTTGACCAAACTCTCCACCCATGAAAAGCAACGGTTTTCCTGGGAATGTCCACTGATAACCAAATAGCAATCTAAGGTTTGCCAGACGCTGCCAAGCGTTACCAGGCATCTTTCCAAATAGCGAACCCTTGAGATGCACCACCTCGTCATGCGAAAGTGCTAACATAAAATTCTCATCGTAATGGTATACCATAGCAAAGGTCGCTTTATCAAAATGCCATTTTCGGTTCTCCGGCTCCTCCCTAAAAAAAGCGAGATTGTCGTGCATCCAACCCATGTTCCATTTGAATGAAAACCCAAGTCCNCCTTCAGACAGCGGACGAGATACCCCGAACCAATCGGTCGACTCCTCAGCAACGGTTACCACGCCGGGATACTCNNTCAAAACATGATGATTAACCTGCTGCAAGAATCCGACTGCNTCTANATTCTCCCGACCACCATTCTTGTTAGGCAACCATGCACCTGGTTCTCTTGAATAATCATGATAAACCATTGATGCGACAGCATCCACTCGCAGACCGTCAACGTGAAACTGATCGCACCAGTATAGAGCATTTGAGACCAGAAAGTTACGAACTTGATTTCGACCATAGTTAAATACCAGAGTGCCCCAGTCTGGATGCTCTCCTCGCCGAGGATCAGCATATTCGTATAAAGCGGTTCCATCGAACTGCGCTAACGCATAATCATCCCTCGGAAAATGTGCNGGAACCCAATCAAGAACCACACCAATCCCAGCAACATGGAGAGCATTGACCAATGCTGCAAAATCGTCCGGCGACCCGTACCGGCTAGTCGGCGCATAAAACCCTGTCACCTGATATCCCCANGACGGATAATAGGCATGCTCTGCAATTGGCATGAATTCAACATGTGTAAAGCCCATCTCTTGCAAATAGCCGACGAGCTCATCGGCTAGTTCACGATATGAGTATGATTCTGCGTTATTGTGCTTCCGCCATGAACCAAGATGTACCTCATATATACTCATCGGCGACTGAAGCGCGTTTTGTTTCGTCCGCTGCTCAATCCAAGAATGATCACTCCATTGAAACGAGTTAGTGTCCCAAACAATCGCTGCGTTTTTGGGCGANTTTTCAAAAAAGCGCCCCATCGGATCAGTCTTGAGCCGCAATTTATCCCGTGCATCAATCAACTCGAACTTGTAATGCGCACCCTGTTCGACCCATGGCACAAATACCTCCCACACACCAGAATCACCAAGAAAATGCATCTCATTCTGCCTCCCATCCCAGTTGTTAAAATCACCAACGACGCTTACTCGCTTGGCATTGGGCGCCCAAACGGCAAACGTTGCGCCTTGAATGCCATCTAATTCTCGAAGTTGCGCGCCAAGTTTCTCGTACAACCTCAACTCATTCCCCTCACTGATCAGGTGCAGTTCGGCACCGGAAAGCGTAGATGCAAACGTTTTGCCTTGGGCTTGCATGGCGCTCATACAGTTGATACAAAGCCAGTGATGGAAAGACTGGCAATTAACTTTCTTATTTTCACCTCTAAACCAATAAACATAAACAGCTTCACCAAATGACAAGCGTCACAACTAAGACAGGCGACAAAGGTAGAACCAGCTTGCTGTTTTCTCGTCGCACTAGCAAGGACGATTGCCGAATTGTCGCCTGCGGAGAAGTTGACGAACTTAGCGCCGCCCTCGGCTTAGTTAAGGCGCACCTCAAACAATCTGAATTCGTTGAAAAACTGACCATCATTCAAAATGCACTGATCGCCTTGATGGGAGAATTGGCGACACTTCCTGAAGACGGCAACCAATACATGGAAGCAAAGTTCGACAAACTAACCGAAGCCGACACAGCCAAACTAGAACAATGGATTGACAAATTGGAACTCGCTGGACTGAGCTTCAAAGGCTGGGCGCTTCCCGGGGGATCAGTGCCATCTGCATATTTAGACTTTGCCAGAACAGTCTGCCGCCGCGCAGAACGAAGCGTGGTCGTCATATTGAAAAACTCAACTCTCGAAGGTTCAGAAGCCGTCTTGTATCTCAACCGACTCTCCGATTTCCTATGGCTAGCAGCAAGATCCATAGATCAAACACCCACCGATCAACTAGCTTAATCTGACTGTTGCTCTCTCGATGAATTTGGGAAGACTTTTTCTATCCAGCCCAAGGCAAGCAATATATCATCTGGCAATGGTATAATACGGAGCTTATTGAAAATCATTCGCTCCAACCGGTTTTTTCAACAGCAAACCCAAGCCTCCCGCCTCTTGGGATATCCCATCGTGCTCGTGCCGACAATGGGATGCCTGCACGAAGGACACCGAACCCTGATCCAACGCGCTCGAAGACTTGCTAAGTCCAAGGGCTCGGTAATCGTCAGTATTTTCGTGAACAAGATTCAGTTTGGACCAAACGAGGACTTCAAAAAATATCCCCGCACAATCAAGCGCGATACCGCGCTTTGTCGCGAAGCTGGAGCGGACATTATTTTCGTACCAAGCGATGGTCAGATATACGATGAAACACATAGCACATTTGTCGTCGAGTCACACTTTACCAAGCAAATGGAGGGAGCATCACGACCAACGCATTTCCGCGGTGTAACGACAATAGTTGCCAAGCTATTCAACCTTATACAACCGAACATTGCAGTATTCGGAGCAAAAGACTGGCAACAGACCGCCGTCATTCGACAGATGACCACTGACCTGAACTTCCCTATCCGTATAGTCGTTGTTCCAACTGTTCGAGAAAAGGATGGGCTAGCCATAAGTTCGCGAAACATCTACCTATCACCAACCGAACGCCAACAGGCAACTGTTCTTTATGAGGCCATTCAATCTGCCAGAATGGACATAAAAAACGCGAATGCTCCTATCCCGGCTAACGTGCTCCGCCGTAAGCTGTCGAGGCTCGTTGACAAACAGCATCTGACCAAGATCGACTATATAGAGTTCTTTGAACCAAAAACGCTTAAGCCAGCCATGCTCGTTAGCAGTGGAACCCACTTGGCCTTGGCGGTGTTATTCGGAAGCACACGTCTCATTGACAACGGTCGACTGTGACCGAACAATTTTCTCCAGCGGATGACTGCCCCCCCTAAGAATTTTGATTTTCTGGTGCTGGGAAGCGGTATCGCCGGTCTGACTTTTGCGTTAAAAGTCGCCCACGCTGGCACAGTCGCAATCATCACAAAGAAAAGTCGTGCCGAATCCAACACAAATTATGCTCAGGGTGGCATCGCCGCTGTAACAAGTGAAGAGGATTCATTCGAGAGTCATGTTCGTGACACGCTCGCTGCCGGCGGTGGTCTGTGTAATGAGACAATCGTACGTGGAATCGTTGAGGAAGGCCCGGCTCGAATCGAGGAACTAATTCAGCTCGGCATGAAGTTCTCCGAGCGAGTAGTTCATGGCCACCGCGAACTTGATCTTGGCCGGGAAGGAGGGCACTCAAAACGCCGTATCCTGCATGCAAAAGACGTCACAGGGCGTGAGATTGAACAAGCACTTTTGAATGCCATCGCAGCACATGAAAATATCACCGTCCTGGAAAACCACCTTGCCATTGACCTCATCACCACAGCCAAACTGGACCAAGCACAGACCAACCGCTGCGCCGGCGTGTATGTTCTAAACAATGAAACAGGCAAAGTAGAAACATTCTCAGCGCCAAGGGTCGCGCTAGCTACAGGCGGTTGCGGCAAGGTGTACTTGTACACTTCGAATCCCGACATTGCCACAGGCGATGGCGTAGCAATGGCTTACAGAGCGGGAGCGACCATCGCCAACATGGAGTTCATTCAGTTTCACCCGACCTGCTTGTACCACCCCGATGCTAAGTCATTTCTCATCAGCGAGGCAGTTCGTGGCGAAGGCGGCGAATTGATTAACTTGAGAGGGGAAAAATTTATGGAAGGTTTACACCCGCTCAAGTCACTCGCACCGCGTGATATTGTAGCCCGGGCAATCGACCGCGAGATGAAACGCAGCGGTGATGACCACGCACTACTCGACATCACACAAAAGCCTGCCCGATTCCTTATGGAACGTTTTCCAAATATATACAAAACATGCCTCAATTTTGGTTTAGATATCACCAAGGAAGCGATACCCGTAGTTCCAGCAGCGCATTACCAGTGCGGCGGCGTTAGAGTTGGTGAACATGGCGAAACAGACTTACCCGGCCTGTATGCGATTGGAGAAGTCGCATGCACAGGACTGCACGGCGCGAATCGTCTCGCCAGTAATTCACTCCTTGAGGCGCTCGTCTACGCCCACCGAACCGCCGACCACATGCTAACTCATCCCCAAAAAACGCTTTCCTTAGAGTTGCCCAGGTGGCAATCCGGCAATGCAACGGATCCGGACGAAATGGTCGTTGTTGCGCATAACTGGGATGAAATAAGACGACTAATGTGGGACTACGTCGGCGTCGTTCGTACTGACAAGCGCCTCAAAAGAGCTCTTGCCCGCATTCAAAACCTACAGGAAGAGATTCATGCTTATTATTGGGATTTCAACGTGACAAGCGATCTACTCGAACTCCGCAACCTCGCCACAGTATCCAAATTAATCGTCCGCTCGGCACTTGAACGGCGGGAAAGCCGAGGNCTACACTACANCCTCGACCACCCAGAGCCAGCGCNAGCTCTTGCTCAGCGTGACACGCTGCTGCGTCGCGAATAACNCGATCGGNCAAGTAATAGNAAAGGCCCGTGCTTTATAACACNACCTCTGATCCCAAAAATTCCCCCACCCTTAAAAGCTGGCTTTCAGCCCAGCACCGAATGTCCTAGGCCAACCCGGCATGTGCAAAACCATGCCGGCTGTCCTTGGTGAAGCCGGATTGGAATAATCAGTGTAACGCAGGTCGAGCGCGTTATTTGAATATCCTTCGTCACTTAGATTCCTACCATAAACAAAAAGCTCCCAATTTTCCCGCTTATAGCTAAGCCGACCGTTGACGAGCGCGAAGGAGTCCTGCTCGGCGGTATTGGCCTCATCGAGCCAGTAGTTACCAATGCCTTGCACCTCCCACAGCATGAAAAGGTTCCATGGCAACTTTATATGCGCCGCCACATTAGCGGTATACTCAGGAACAAAGTTTATGTCATTGCCACTAAACTCGTAATCGGCTGCCATCGGCCCTAAAGCACCTCGCAGCACACTATCGGTGTAGTTATCAAACTCGGCATTTACCAAACCTAGCGCCGCGCTAAGCATAAGAGTCTCGGCAACTTCCGTCTCGGCCTCGATCTCGACACCATAACTTGTCGCCTCCTCAGCGTTGACCATATAAGCCTGCGTTGGGTTTACTGGATTGAGGCGGTATACTTGATAGTTCTCAAAGTCACTGTAAAACACTGCGATGCGAGTATGTGTGCGGTCTTCGTTCCAAGAGGAGGCCCAGCCGATCTCGTAATTCCAGGATTCAGCCGAATCGAATTGCGCACTTTCTGGTGTACCATCGTAAAAATTGAAACCGCCGGATTGAAAACCCTCTGCTGCACTGGCGAATATAGTATCAGTCTCACTCAAACTATACGTCGCTCCTAGTTTTGGAAGCACATCATCCCAGTCGTTACTGCTGCCAAGCGAAGAGGAACTGCTACTGCGGTTGATCGAGCGGTCACTGTTTTGGTAACGCAGTCCGGCAGTCAGTGTCAGGCCATTTTCAAGGTTAAAGCTGCTTTCCAAAAACAACGCTGTATCCTCATCAGACAACATCGAAGTCGTATAATCCGGCACTGGCCCTTGAATGAAGCCTAATTGCGGGTGAAACAAACCGGCCGGATAAAGTGAGCCGGCAACACTGTCCGTCGAACGATTAGCGTAATAACCGCCGAACGCCCACTGGTAAGCCTCACTCGAGTCGCCAGAGCCAAGGCGAACTTCCTGAGACAACTGCTCAACATCCGGTTGAGATACACCGATAACCGGTATGAAACCGATCTCGGCAACAGGCTGCGGAATGGCGGTGAAATCAAAGTCCTGCTGAAGATCCTGTTCCCAATTGCGTAAGGCCGTAACAGAACTAAAGCTAAGATGTTCACCGCTAAAGTTGGCAGTCAGCCCATAAGTACTCACATCGGTATCAACATAGCCCGGCACATCACGATTGACCCTGTACGGCCCCCCGTCGGTAAGCGGATTGTACGTAGGGACAAACCCGTCGTCGTGACTCTCAGCCGATGCCGACAGTCGGATGGTCCAAGCTTCGCTTGGTGTCAGAACGAACTGTAGTCGACCTGCTGCAGTTTCACGCCCATCGATATCTTGACCTGTCGGCAAATTGGTAATGAAACCCTCGCGGTCGTTGTAAAGCCCACTAAGACTCAACCCAAGCTGATCCGTAATCGGCCCACTGGTATTCAAGCGATACTCCTGCGTATCGTGTTCGGCATACCCAAATCCGGCAGCAGTGCGCCAACCCGATCCCGGCTGACGTGTATTCACTTTGACAACCCCTCCCGGCGCGGCACCAACGCCAAACCGTGTTCCCTGCGGGCCGCGCAAAAACTCAATGTGATCAATGTCATAGAGAGACAAACCACGGCTCATCATGTCTGTGTAGGGAATACCGTCGACATACATTCCGATCGCCGCTTGCCCAGCCCCATAGTTGTTCTCCCGCAGTCCACGAACACTGAACTTCGGCGTGCGCGTATTATTCGAATCAAACACAGTAAAGTTCGGCAGCACCGTCTGGATGTCACGCACTTCCTGAATACCTCCCAGTGTGACCATGTCGCCGCCAAGCAGAGTCACCGAACTCGCTTCAGATTGCGGAGCCTCAGACAGGATCATAACGGGTAGTAATTCATCAGCGGTTTCGTCAGATTGCGCCAAAATCACTTGATTAAACAGAAAGAATCCAAACAAAAAGTGAACGTTTAAGTTAATTCTACCTAATTTCATTACGATTATTTAATTTTATGTTTTTATATAGTTTATATTTGATAAGCGCATTTTATCC